>JACDBO010000382.1 GCA_013694885.1 Chloroflexia bacterium
AGTCAGTTTCCATCTCGGCCCTCGAACCTCGAACCTCGATCCTCGACCCTTCAACTGCGCGATGGCAGCGCCATTGCGACAGGTGGGCCAGGAGCTATTCGACCGGTCGCCGGCGTGGCGGCCGGAAAAGATCGTGAGGGAATGACTTTATGGCGATGCGATTCGGTGTCTTTGTGCCGCAGGGCTGGAAGATGGATCTGACCCAGATTCCGGACCCGGTCGACCAATATGAGGCGATGACCAACGTCGCCAAAGCGGCGGATAGCGGCCCGTGGGACTCGATCTGGGTCTACGACCATCTGCACACCGTCCCCGAACCGACGATGAATACGACCTTCGAGTGCTGGACGATCACGGCGACGTTGGCGCGCGACACCCAGCGCGTTCACGTCGGCCAGATGGTGAGCTGCAACGGCTACCGCAACCCGGCGCTCTTCGCCAAGATCGCCTCGACCGTCGATGTCGCCAGCCACCACCGGCTCTATGCCGGCTTCGGCGCCGGCTGGTACGAGCACGAGTGGCGCGCCTATGGCTACGGCTTCCCGGAGACGAAAAAGCGGATGCGGATGTTTCGCGAGGCGGTCCAGATCATCCACAAGATGTGGACGGAGGACAAGCCGACCTTCAGCGGCGAGCACTACTCGATCGACGGCCCGATCAACGAGCCGAAGAACGCGGCCGGCACGCCGGATCGCAAGGTGCCCCTCTGGATCGGCGGTGGCGGCGAGCAGGTGACGCTCAAGCTGGTGGCCCAGTACGCCGACGCCTGCAATGTGGGCGGAGGAAACGCGGAGACCATCAAGCCCAAGCTCGAAGTGCTCCAGCGCCACTGCGAGAAGGTTGGCCGCGACTACGGCGAGATTACCAAGTCGTCCTCATTCGAGGGCGCCTACCCGATCGCCGCTGGTGCGGACCCGAAGCAGGCGACGGCGAAGCTGCGGGAGACGCTCGGCGGAATGGACTACGAGACCTTTGCCAAGGGCAAGCTGATCGGGACGGCCGACGAGATCGGCGAGCGGATCCAGAAGGCGGTCGACGCCGGCATGGACTACGCGATCGTCTACATCCCCGGCCTCGCCTACGACCACGAGCCGATGCACCGCTTCGCCGAAGAAGTCATCCCGAAGTTCGGTTAACGCGGGGGGCGGAAATCGTGACCGGCCTCCTCGCGACGCGGGCCTGAAGACCCGCGCTCCCGGCTCCGCAACAAGAGAGCCGCTGCGAGGCAGAGAACGCGACGGCCACGATCTCTGCCACCCGCTCTAAAGCCGCCGCGGTCAACCTCGGAACCCGGCTCAAGCCGGCTGATGGTCCGCTTGCCGCGAGTTTCGCCGGTCGCTCTAGCCGAAAATCAGCAATGCGGACGGTGGCAGCCGATTCGGCCGCCACCGTCCGCATATTTGCCTGCTATGGATGCACGCGTCAGCTGACTACGCGGCGTCCAGGCGTTGTTCCAGCGCTTCGTCGATCTCGCTGTTCTCCGGGAACCGCCCTGCCTTCTTCTTGGAGAAGACGACTTCATCGCCGAGCGAGATCTCGAAGACACCACCGCTGCTCGGGACGATGTGGACGCCGTCCGGCAATCGATCCTGAAAGTCGTGTAACACACTCTCCGCCAAACTGGCGGCTTTGCTGAGATACCCTCAGGATGTGCAGTATTCGATCCGCACCTGCTGCTTCGTTGAAACGACCACGAATGACCTCCTGTTCCAGAACTGAACCGCTTCTCGTTGTCTCGATATTGCTTAGCAAGGGGTATGCCGCCGCCAGGCTGACTGGAGACTGAGTGCGAGCGTTCGCGCCGCTCAGCCGATCCGGTAGGCGCCGGAGTAGTGGGCGCCGTAGTAGTCGGAATAGAGACTCGAGATGGTGACGCCGGTGGCCTCGTTCTCGGCGTGAACGAACTGGCCGTCGCCGATGTAGACGCCGGCGTGCGAGATGCCGGCACTGTAGGTATTGGCGAAGAAGACCAGATCCCCCGGCTGCCAGCCGTCCCACGTGACAAACGCGCCGTAGCCGGTCTGCCCCGCTGTGCCGTGGCCGATGTCGATACCGACCGTGTTGAGGATCACGTACTGGGTGAAACCGGAGCAGTCGAACCCGGCAGGGGTGTTGCCGGCCCAGACATACGGCGAGCCGACGAACTGGAGCGCGAAGTCGGCGATGTATTGACCGGAGGCGGTCTGGGCGACGGCCGTGGTCTGGCCGTTCTCACCCGGCGCGGCGAGCGCCTCGGCGGTACTCGCACCGACCAGCGTCAGGACGACGAGCAGCGCCGCTAAGCCGCGCCGGAG
>JACDBO010000425.1 GCA_013694885.1 Chloroflexia bacterium
TGTCACCGTGCTCGTGGCACGGCTGCCGGTGACGGGAATGTCCGCGCGGGAACTGCTGCGCGACGCGGCCCTGCTCTGGCTGGGCAATGTCCTCACGTTTGCGCTCTGGTACTGGGAGTTGGACGGCGGCGGACCGACCGGCCGGCACCACCAGCGCTACCAAAGCACCGACTTCTTGTTCCCCCAGGTGGTCATGGGCGGGGAGCGAGCCGCCCGTTGGCAGCCAGGGTTCATCGACTATCTCTTTCTCGCCTTTACGTTCAGCACGGCCCTCAGCCCGGCGGACACGGCGGTTCTGTCCCGGCGAGCAAAAGCGCTGGTGATCGTGCAAGCCCTCCTGTCCATCGTGGTGCTCGTCGTCCTGGCGGCCCGCGCCGTCAATACCATTCGCTCGTGACTCCTCACCCCATTCCGCCCTGACCCCGTGACTGATCCCGCTGGGTCCCGATCTGGTCGTGGCGGGGTACACGCCAAAATCCACGGCGTCCAGATGGCAACATCGTGTCCGAGCGCCGATGCGGTGGGGCACAGCGTACGATTCAGCACCCGTCATACGGAATCCGTTTGATTGGTGGTGAAACGACGAACCTCGTCATTCTGAGGCCGCAGCCGAAGAATCTCAGCAGCTGCATCGCGCGCGAAGCGCTCGACGGCAAAGCCGTCGCATTGTCGAGGCGAGATTATTCCACCACTGTTCAGCCGAATTCCGTATCAATCAGGTCGAAGGCGATAGAGATGGCATCTTCCGGTGTCTCAGCAAGATGTGGGCGGCTGCCGAGACGGGCGAGGTCGGCGACGGTGTCGCGGGTGGCGGGGTCGGTGAGGGGAGTGGCCCAACCGCCGAGGAGGATGGTGGGGCGACCGATCCTCAGGGCGAGGGCGATCTCGGAGAGGGTGCCCCAGCCGCCACCAACGGCGATGACCGCCTCGGCGGTGGCGACGACGACCGCGTTGCGGGCCTGACCCAGTCCGGTGCAGATGACATGATCGACCCACGGGTTGGCGGACGTGCGGTCGAGACCGGGGATGACGCCCATCGTGACGCCCCCCGCCCGCTTTGCCCCTTCGCACGCGGCGGCCATCGCCCCGCCTAGCCCGCCGCAGACGAGCACGCCGCCACGCTCACCGATGAGGCGGCCGACCGCCGCGGCCTGCTCGCGTTCCGCTGGCGTGGGGTCGCCGGCGCCACAGAGCGCGATGCAGGGTTGGCGTTTCGCAACTGCCTCGCTCACGGCTGAGCTGATGGAACGAGCGGGTAGCGCTCGATCGTCTCGTAGCGCGCACCGTCGCGAGCGAGGTGGCTGCGCATCAGCCGGACTTCGTCGACCGGGAGCGGAATCGGGTTGCGGTGGCTGACCTGCCCGCTCTTCGTCAGCTCGTCGAGTCGCTGGCGGATGGCCGCGGGCAAGTCGCGTGTGGACTGGTCGCGGACATTGCGGACGCGCCCGAGCGTGATGTGCGGGTGGAATTGCTCCTCGGCAGCGACCTCGAACTCATACGCCGCCAGCGTCTCGCCGAGGGCGGCGTGCAGCGACGCTAGGCGGTGAGCCGGGCCGTGCAGACCGAGCCAGATGACGCGCGGCCGCCGGATCGACGGGAACGCGCCGAAATCAGCGGTGCGGAGCTGGAATGGCGGGTGCCCGGCGACGACCGGTCCGAGCGCGAGCCGCAACAACTGCGCTCGCTCCGGTTCGGTGGAACCGAGGAAGTGGAGGGTCAGATGCGCCCCTTCCGGTGCCACCCAACGCACCGGCCACCCCTCTTGGCTCAACTCACCGATGATCCCATCGACAAAGGTGATCACCGCCGGCGGCAGCGGCACCGCGATAAAGAGCCGCCAGGACGTGTCGACCGTCTCCATCGCCGGGCGCTCTTTGACAAATTTTGGCCGTCGAGGACTCATACACCGAGTATACGCCGCCCCCCCGCCACCCCTTCCTGTATGCTCTGGCAAGCACGACCGGGTTGAGGAAACCGGCTCGACCCTCGACCCTCGGCCCTTCGTTTGGAGCATGCATGGAAACGGCATTTCTCGGGCCGCGCGGCACGTTCAGCGAGGAGGCGGCGCTCCGCTACGCCGATGGGCGAGGTGACCTAGTCGCGTTTGCCAGCATCCCGGCGTTGACATCGGCGGTGGAAACCGGGTTGGCCGAGGCCGCCGTCCTGCCGATCGAGAACTCGATCGAGGGAGCGGTCAGCTCCACGCTCGACCTGCTGATCCACGAGACACCGCTGCGGATCGTCGGCGAGGTCGTGGTTCCCGTGCGCCATATGCTCGTCACCGCCGCGGGCACGAGCCTGGGCGACATCACGGTCGTCAGCTCGCATCCCCAGGCGCTGGGCCAGTGTCGTCGCTTTCTCGAACGTTGCCTGCCGAAGGCCGAGCAGGTGGCGGCCTTGAGCACGGCCGGCGCGGTCGAGGCGGTCGCGAATGGCGGCGACCCGGCGCGTGCCGCCATCGGACCGGCGCGGGCGGCGGAGCTCTACGGTGGCCAGATCATCGCGCGTGACATCCAGGACATCCGCGGCAACCTGACCCGCTTCGTGGCGCTCGCCCGCGAGGATGCCCCGGCCACCGGTGACGACAAGACCTCGCTCGGGCTCACCCTCAAGGCCAACGTGCCCGGCGCCTTGTTCAAGGTCCTGCTGCCGTTCGCCGAGGAAGGGATTCAACTGACCAAGCTGGAAAACCGGCCGACCAAGGGGTGGATCGGCGACTACGTCTTCCTGATCGACCTCGAAGGCCACCAGGTCGACGCGCCGGTGCGGCGCGCCGTCGATCGCATCCGCGAGCAGGCCGCGATGTTCAAGATTTTCGGTTCCTATCCTCGCTTCCCGGTCGAGACGCTGCGCGATCTCTACGCCTCCCCGGCGCTGCTGCCGTGATGAGGACGCTCGTATTATGCCTGTCCTGATCGACGAGGCGCTCGTGACGGCGTTCCTGACGATTCCCCTGCGGGAGGGCTGGATCGCGGCCGACCAGGTGAGTGCTCGTCCTCGGCTCGCCGCGGTCGATGTCGGACCATCGGACGCCGCCCTGTTGCCCGCGGGCGACGTCACCGAACTCGCGACCACGCACGCCATCGTGCCGGAGGTGGCGCTCGTCTGCGACGGTGTCGGCGCCGTGGCCATGCGGACACCGGTGCGCCCGGACGGGATCGAGGCGACACCGGTGCGGCTCTACGATGTGAGCCGCACGGCCGAGCTCCTGATGCGGGCCACGTTGCGCCCCTTCTTCGGTATCACCGCCGCCGGTTTCGTCGACCATGATGCCGCGGAGGGCGCCGCCGAGGCGCAGGTCGTCGTCGTCGAAGGCGCCGAGGCGCTGCGCCAGCCGGAAGCCGGCTTTCAAGACGATCTCTGCCGGGCCTGGTTCATTCTGACTGGACTTCGTCTCGTCAGCCACGTACTCGTTGTCCCGCTCGAAGCAGATGACGACGACGTGGCGGTGGTCATCCGCCAGCTTCGCGGTGTCATCGAGGTCGGTGTCGAGCGGCGACGAGAGGTCCGTGTCGCCCTCGCGGCGGACTCCGAGCTGGACCGCGACCGGCTAGTCGACCTGACCAGCCGGCTCCGTTTCACCCTGGAGCAGGCCGATCGGGAGTCGCTGCACATGCTGATCGCGCGCGGCAGTTGGGGAACGCGCTATCCTCGATCAATGCCGACTTTCCGCGAGCCGGATTCGACATAACAGACACCCAAAGGAGGCTGTGATGGTACGTGGAGATCGCGTTCGGTAGGGGCGGACGGCGTCCACCTGTCCTCCGTGGGCGACAATCAGGCGAAATACCGTCCGCCGGTTCAGGGCGCCGCCTCCGCAACGACCGTGGGATCAATAGCGGCAAGAATGTACCTCCGGGACGAGGGTAGCAGCAGATATGATTGATGAACCTGCCGACTCTGACCATGACATTGGCGAGCCGACAGCCGATGTGCTGAGCGTGTCCGGGAAGTCTCCATGGGGTTTCGGCACGCGGGCGGTCCACGCCGGGGAAGGGCCGGACCCGGTGACGGGCGCGGTCGGGACACCGGTCTACCAGAACACGACATTCGCGTTCCGGTCGGCGGAGCAGATCGCCTCGTTTCAGGCCGGCGAGCTGCCGCACTACGCCTACACTCGCGACGGCAACCCCACCATCCGCTGCCTGGAATTGAAACTGGCCGATCTCGAAGGGGCGGAGGCGGCGCTGGCGACCGCGTCCGGTATGGCGGCGATCAGCGCGACGGTACTCGAACTGATCAAGGACGGTGGCCACCTCGTCGCCTCTCCCGACATCTACGCCGTGGCCAAAATCTTCCTGGAACAGGATCTCCCCCGGTACGGCGCCAGCGTCACGTTTGCCGACACCACCGATCTCGCCGCGGTGGAGGCCGCGATCCGGCCGGAGACGCGTGTGATCCACACCGAAGTTTTCTCCAACCCCACACTTCGCGTCGTCGATGTGGCGGCGCTGGCCGCGGTGGCGCACGCACACAACCTGCCGCTGGTGGTCGACAACACCTTTCTCTCGCCGGCGCTCTTGCGACCGCTCGACCACGGTGCCGACGTCGTCATCCACAGCGCCACGAAGTACCTCGCCGGGCACGGGCAAGTGATCGGTGGGGTAGTCGCCGGTCGTGCCGATCTGATCCGCTGTATCGCCGCGCGCTTGTCGCACCTCGGCGGGACGATCAGCCCATTCAGCGCCTGGCTGATCCTGAGCGGCGTCAAGACCCTCGGCCTGCGAGTCCGCCAGCAGAGCGCGTCCGCCCTCGCCGTCGCTGAATTGCTCGCCGGCCACCCGGCGGTGATGGAACTCAACTACCCCGGCCTGCCATCGCACTCCGGCCACGAGACCGCGCGGCACCTGACCGGCGGTGCGTGCGGCGGCATGATCTCGTTCGCGCTTCGCCATGAAGCCAAAGCGCCCTTCCTGAACGCCCTGCGGTTGCCGCTGAAGGCGGTCAGCCTCGGCGACGTGGTCTCGCTCGTGTGGCCGTTCGCGGGCAGCGACCTGATCCGCCT
>JACDBO010000064.1 GCA_013694885.1 Chloroflexia bacterium
ATAGAGACATGGTAGATGGTGCCGCACACACTGCAAACTCGGCGACCGGAGAGGCGCTCGACCAGCACTGCCCTTGGTACGACGATCTCGATCACGACGGTGATCGCGTCCCCGCGCGCCGCGAGCAACGCGTCGAGTTCTTGCGCTTGCGCCGCGGTGCGCGGATACCCGTCGAAGAGGGCGCCGTCGATGGCATCGCCTCGCTCCCGGGCTCGCCCGATCGCGTCCAGTCGCGCTTCGACGATCGCGTTGGTCAGCCCGTCTGGGACGAGATCGCCGCGGTCGAGGATCGTCTTGACTTGTTTGCCGAGCTCACTCTCGTCGGCGATCGCGGCCCGGAACAGGTCGCCCGTGGCGATTTTGACGAGATTGAGGCGAGGACCGAGCACCGCGGCCTGGGTAC
Organism: Chloroflexia bacterium; assembly: GCA_013694885.1. GTDB lineage: Bacteria > Chloroflexota > Chloroflexia > Thermomicrobiales > UBA6265 > JACDBO01. The sequence goes on from JACDBO010000064.1 coordinate 404, forward strand.
CTTTCCCCGACCCTTGAGCTCCCATGAGGATGATATTCACGAGGATTGCCTTCGGCGTTGCGCGTCGCTTCATTGGCGCGGACAGCACGAGCTCGTGCAGTCCACGCCGCAACACTAGCGAATGAAGCCTTCGTAGTTCCGCATCATGAGCTGCGCTTCGAGTTGCCGCATCGTGTCGATGGCGACGCCGACGACGATCAGCAACGATGTCGCGCTCAGGAGCAGCGTTTGCACGCCGGTAATCCGGGACGCAATAAACGGCAGGATCGCCACGAGTCCGAGAAACAAGGCGCCCGCGAGCGTGATGCGCGTCAGCACCCGCTGCAAGTAGACAAGTGTGTTCCGGCCGGGCCGCACGCCCGGCACGAAGGCGCCCTGACGCTGCAACGTCTCCGGGATCCGCTGCTGCTGGAAGACGACCATCGTGTAGAAGTAGGTAAAGCCGACCACCATCAGGAAGTAGATGATGTTGTATGGCACCGTGTTCGGACTTAACCAGAGCCGGATTTCGCGGGCGACCTCGCGCAGCCACTCGCGGTTGGAGCTTTCGAGAAAGCTGGCGACCATACCGGGGAAGACCATGATACTGACCGCGAAGATCAGCGGGATCATACCGGCGGAGTTGACCTTCAGCGGAATGAATGTCGTGGTGCCGCCGTAGACGCGCCCGGAGCGCACGCGCTTGGCGTGGTGGACGGGGATGCGCCGTTGACCTTCGTTGATGAGTACGACACCGACGATGGTCAACAAGCCGATCGCGAGGAAGAAGATGGTCCCGATCACGTTCTCGCCGAATGATGACCCGGTCAGCAGCGAGCCAACCGCGCCGGGCATGGAGGCGACGATGCCGCCAAAGATGATGATCGAGATGCCGTTTCCGATCCCGTTCTCGGTGATCAGCTCACCGATCCAGACCAGCAGCATGGTGCCAGCCACCATCGAGGCCAGGATCGCCACGGTCGGCAGAAAGGTGTCGCCGTTGAACAATCCGAAGTTCCCGATTAGGGTGCCGCCGCGCGGGCTGGACTGTTGCGAGAACAGGAGCGCCTGCCCGTACCCTTGGAGCAGGGCCAGCGGCACGGTGAGCCAGTGGGTGTATTGATTGATCCGATTGCGCCCCTGCTGCCCTTCCATCGAGAGTTCGTTGAGCCGCGGGATGATCGGCGTCATGAGCTGCATGATGATCGAGGCCGTGATGTACGGGTAAACACCGAGCGCCGCGATCGAGAAATTGGTCAGCCCGCTCCCTGAGAACAGGTTGAGCATCCCCAATAGCTGATTACTCTCGATGTACTCTCGCAGTCCCTCCCGGTCGACATTCGGGATCGGGATGCTGGCGATAAACCGGAATATCACCAGCATCGCGAGGGTGAATAGGATTTTTCGCCGAAGATCCGGGATCTTGAAGGCGTTGATCACGGCTTGGAGCATGCCTAGCTCTCCTTCGACTCACGCTCCGCCAGAATCGCCAGCGCTTCCTTGCGCTTGGGTCCACCGACCTTGCCGACACGCATCGCCTTCAGTTCGCGGTTCAGCGGCAATCGCCGGCTACGCGGACGGGCCTTGGTCCACTGGTCGTTGCGCTCAAGCGTCTCCGCGGTGCCGCCGGCCCGCTCGATCGCCGCCTGGGCGGAGGCGGAAAACGCATGCGCGCGCACGGTCAGGGGTTCAGAGAGGCCTTTGCCGCCGAGCACTTTCAGCGGGAAATTGGCACCTTTGGTGACACCGCGCTCCGCCAACAGCTCCGGCGTAATCGGTCCGTCGACGTCGAGCGCGGCCAAGCGGTCGATACCGACCGTCACCCACTTGGTCGCCCAGATATTGGTGAAGCCGCGTTTGTAGGGCATGCGCTTCTGAATTGGGAGCTGTCCGCCCTCGAACCCGAGCCGCACGCCGCCACCGGCCCGCGAGTTTTGACCTTTGGTGCCGCGCCCAGCGGTCTTGCCGCGACCGCTGCCGTGGCCGCGGCCGAGGCGGCGCTTTTTTGTGGTCGCGCCCTCATCCGGACGCAAGTCTTCTATCGTCAGTGGCATGGTTGCCCTCGAACTTCCCTGATACCAAGACAGTGACCGGCTACTCTGCTGGCACTTCCTCAACCCGAATCAAATGCTTTATCTTCTCGATCATTCCACGGATCGCGGGCTGATCAGGACGCTCGACCGTGTGATGGAGGCGCCGAAGTCCGAGCGAACGCACGGTGCGCCCCTGGTCCCCAGGGCGCCCGATCGTACTTCGCACCAAGGTGATGCGGAGGCGGCCCGTGGCCGTCTCCAGTTGGTCGCTCATGCCTGCTCACTCCCTTGACCGCGCCCCGGACGTGGTCGGGAGCGCCCGCCACGGTTGGTGGTCCCGCCGCCGCGATTGCCAGGGTTCGTGTTTCCGGCCGTTGCGCTGGCCAAAGGCGGGGTCTGGGCCGCCGCGCTCGTTGTATGCACGAAGGGACGGCGCAGTCGACTCTGCCGATGGCGGCGCGCCATGACGGCGCTTTCGGGTTCCAGTTCCAGCAGCGCCTTCATGGTCGCGCGGACGACATTGACGGGGTTGTTGCTGCCTAAAGACTTGGTCAGGATATCGCGCACGCCCGCGGCCTCGACCACCGCGCGGACCGCTCCGCCGGCGATCACACCAGTTCCCGGCGAGGCTGGCTTGAGCAGGACGCGGGAGGCGCCGAAGGTGGACTGGACCTCATGCGGGATCGTGCCGCCATCCATCGGCACGGTGATCAGCGCTTTCCTGGCGGCCTCGACCCCCTTGCGGATCGATTCCGGAACCTCGCCGGCCTTGCCCATCCCAGCGCCGACCCGCCCCTTGCCGTCGCCGACCACGATGATACTGCCGAACGCAAAGCGCCGACCGCCACGGACCACTTTAGAGACACGATTGATCTGGACGACGCGCTCCTCGAACTCGGGCGCTGCGCGCTCTTCGTTGCGGCGCCGCGATCCGCTGTCGCCACGGTTTCGATTCGTACCCATCCGATTCCGATCCATACTCATCTCCAGCGCATGCGCAACCGCTCATCGTCGGTGACGCTAGAACTCCAGGCCACCTTCACGGGCGCCTTCGGCGACGGCCTTGACGCGACCATGGTAGAGAAATCCGCCGCGATCAAAGACGACGGTGTCGATGCCAGCTTCCTTGGCCCGCTCGGCGACGACTTCGCCGACGATCTTGGCCCGGGTCAATTTTGGCGCTCCATCGCCGGCACGCGACTTGACGGCATCTTCGAGGTCGCAGGCGGCGACCAGCGTGTGGCCACGGGTGTCGTCGATGACCTGGGCGTAGATGTGCGCCGACGAGCGAAAAACGTTCAAACGCGGTCGTAGCGTCGTCCCACTCACCTTAGCCCGGACCCGAACGTGGCGCCGCTTGCGGGGACTCAGTGCTTTCCGAAACTTGACTCGCATAAATTCTGCTCCAACGTGCGGGGCCGGATGTGCCAGCAGCCGCTACTTCGCCTTGCCCGCCTTACCGGCCTTGCGGCGCACAAACTCACCGGCGTAGCGAATACCTTTGCCCTTGTACGGCTCGGGAGGTCGCACACCGCGAATGCGCGCGGCTTCCTCACCGACCGCTTGCTTGTCGATCCCCGAGACGGCGACCCGAGTCGTGCCATCGAGCTGGTAGGTGATCCCTTCGGGCGGAGTCATCCGCACTTGGTGGGAATAGCCGACACTGAGGACCAAAGTCGTTCCATCCAGCGCCGCACGGTAGCCGACGCCCTGGATCTCCAGGTTCTTGCGATAGCCGTCGGTCACGCCGACGACCATGTTGTTGAGCAGCGAACGGGTTAAGCCGTGCAGCGAGCGCGATTCACGCTCGTTGTTTGGCCGCTCCACCCGGATCATGCCGTCCTCGCGGACGAGATTGAGCCGTGGAGCGAAGTTGGAGGCGAGTTCGCCTTTCGGCCCCTTGACGGTCACATGGTTCCGGGCACCGATCTCGACTTCGACACCAGCCGGCACCGTGATCGGTTTCATTCCAATCCTGGACATACCTGCATCCTCTCCGCGTGCCCGTTCCGGGGGTGACCGCGCCGCTTACCAAACGGTGCAGAGCACCTCGCCACCGATTCCTCGCCGCCGCGCCTCGTACCCGGTCAGCACCCCTTCCGGCGTACTGACGATTGCCACACCCAAGCCGCTCCGGACGCGAGGAATCTGGTCCTTCCCACTGTAGACCCGCAGACCCGGCTTGCTGATCCGCTTGATCTCGCGGATCGTGTGCCGCTTGTCCGGTCCGTAGCGGAGCTGGACCACCAGCTGGTTTTGCGGCCGCTTTTCGACGACGTTGAAGTCCTCGATGTAGCCCTCGTCTTTCAGAATACCGGCGATTGCCACCAAGATTTTGGTCGAAGGCATCCGGGTCTCGATGTTCCGGGCCATCCCGGCGTTGCGAATCCTGGTCAGCATGTCGCTGATGGGGTCGTTTACGCTCATGCGTCGCGCTCTCCGTCGTGGTTCACCATGGTGCTCATCGCTCCACCTACCAGCTGGACTTGGTGACGCCGGGCAGCCGCCCGAGCGACGCCAGCTCGCGGAAGCAGATCCGACAGACGCCGAACTTCCGCATGTATGCCCGTCCCCGACCACAGAGCTTGCACCTGTTGACGGCGCGGGTCGAAAACTTGGGAGGGCGCTGCGCCTTCACGATCAAGCTCTTTTTCGCCATGATTCCTCCGTCCGTCCGTTCGCTACCGCGCGAACGGCATCCCGAGGAGCGTCAACAGGCGGCGCCCCTCCTCGTCGTTGCGCGCGGTCGTCACGAAGCTGATCTCGAGGCCGCGCACCTTGTCGATCCGATCGTAGTCGATTTCCGGGAAGACGATCTGCTCGCGCAGACCGAGTGTGTAATTGCCGCGGCCATCGAAGGAGTTCGGCGAGACACCGCGAAAGTCGCGGATACGCGGTAAGGCGACCGCCACGAGGCGGTCCAGAAACTCGTACATCCGGGGGCCGCGAAGCGTCACCATCGCCCCGATCGGCATCCCGGCGCGAAGTTTGAAGGCCGCGATCGACTTTTTCGCGCGCGTCACCACCGGCTTCTGACCCGTGATCAGCGAGAGGTCGCCGACCGCCGCGTCGAGCGCGCGGGCGTTGGCGATTGCCTCGCCCAGCCCGATGTTGAGCACGATCTTGTCGAGCTTCGGCACCTGATAGATATTCTTGTAGCCGAAATCGCCCATCATTGCCGGCGCGATCTCTTCTCTGTATCGTTCCTTCAATCGTGCCATGTCGTCGTCCTGCCTCGTCCCGGATTATCCGGGGTATTCATCCATCCGCCGCGGCGTTCCCACCTGGTCTGCCGAACTTGCGGCACTCAGGTCGCCGCTCCACTTACGTAGCTTGCCCGTCAGCATGACAATCACCGGCTAGGCGGCCGACCGTGGGATCGCTTCGTCACATTTCTTGCAATAGCGCTGGTTCTTGCCGTCCGCATCGGCGCGGACGCCGACTCGAGTTGGCTCACTACAGCTGGGGCAGATCAACCGCACGTTGGAGACATGCAGCGGCGCCTCAACTTCCACAATACCGGCCTGGCGGGCCCGGCCGCGCTTGATGTGTTTCTTGACGATATTCACGCCCTCGATGACCACGCGGTCGCGTTCCATCAGGTTCTGGCGGACCACGCCGCGCTGTCCTTTGTTTCGTCCGCTGGTCACGAGGACCTGATCGCCGGTTCGAATCTTTCTCATCGCCCTCGATCCCTACAGTACTTCCGGCGCGAGTGAGACGATGCGCATAAAGGCGCGCTCGCGCAGCTCACGACCGACCGGTCCAAAGATTCGCGTGCCGCGAGGCGCGCCGGCGGGGGTGATCAGCACCGCCGCGTTGTCGTCGAACTTGATGTGGCTGCCGTCCGGTCGCCCGTACTCGGCGGCGGTTCGCACAACCACCGCGCGCACGACTTCGCCCTTCTTGACGGCCGCGTTGGGCTGCGCCAGCTTGACCGAGGCGATGATGACGTCGCCGACTCCGCCGTACTTCGGGGCCGAGCCGCCGAGCACGCGGATACACATGATTTCCCGCGCTCCGCTGTTGTCGGCTACCTTGAGCCGGGTCTGTGGCTGAATCACCGCTGCCTTCCTCTCGACGATGTCCTCGGTCTGACCGTCCTAAAGCTGGACGGCGCGCTCCAGAATGTCGCGCACGATCCACCGCTTGGTCTTGGACAGCGGTCGTGTCTCCTCGATGCGCACCAGGTCGCCTTCCCGGCAGGAGTTCTCCTCATCGTGCGCGTAGAACTTGCTCGTCCGGGTCATCCGCTTGTGATAGAGCGGGTGCCGCCGCACATAGTCGACCGCGACCACCACGGTCTTGTCCATCTTGTTGCTCACAACCTTGCCAACCTTCTGGGTCCGCTGTTTCTGGATCCGTTGGGGCGCCATGCTTGCGGAGCTGGTGGCTGTCTGGGTCTCGCTCATAGGTCTCCTCGTCACCGACCGTGGCCCTAGGCCGACGCCCGTGTCGTCGCCTCCAGGGCTCGCTCGCCGCGGATCGTATGGATCCGGGCGATGTCCTTGCGAATCTGACGTGTCCGCGAGGTGGCGCTCAACTTGCCGACGGCTTCTTGAAACCGCAGGTCGCGCCACTCAGCGTGCAGCTCCTGCAGTCGCTCTTCGAGCTGCTCCTCATTCAGCGCGCGGATTTCGGCTGGTTTCATGCCACGCTCTCCTCGACCATACTTGGCGCGCCGGGGGTCTCCCGGACCAGCACTTTGCACTTCATCGGCATCTTCATCGCGGCGCGTCGCAGCGCCTCGTCAGCCTGTTCCCGCGACACACCGGACACCTCGAAGAGGATGCGGCCCGGTTTGACGACCGCGACCCAAAACTCCGGGTTGCCTTTGCCGGACCCCATTCGGGTCTCGGCCGGTTTCTGGGTTACCGGCTTGTCCGGGAAAATCCTGATCCACACCTTGCCGCCACGCTTGAGGTAGTTGGTGATCGCCCGCCGGGCGGCCTCGATCTGGCGGCTGTTGACCCACGCCGGTTCAAGGGCTTGCAAACCGAACTCACCGAAGGTGATGGCCGACCCACGATACGCCTTGCCCGTCATTCTGCCGCGCATCATCTTGCGGTATTTGGTTCGCTTCGGCATCAACATGGCTATCTGCTCCGCTCGCTTCGATGCGCCCTAATCGCCGGCACGGGCCAGGTCGGCCGTCAGCGATGCTTCGGTGACTTCGCCCCGCGTCGAGATAATGTCGCCGTTATAGACCCAGACTTTAACGCCGATGCGGCCGTACGTCGTGCTGGCATGGACCGTGGCAAAGTCGATATCGGCCCGGATCGTGTGGAGCGGCACACGGCCGTCCTTCTCGGTCACGGTCCGGCTCATCTCCGCGCCGCCGAGCCGGCCACCGAGCCGGATTTTGACGCCTTTTGCGCCGCGCCGCATTGCCTGCTGCACCGCGTGCTTCATCGCCCGCCGGTAGGAGACGCGACGCGCGATCTGCTCGGCGATGCTTTCGGCGATCAGACGCGCATTCGTCTCGGGAACCTTGATCTCTTCGATCTTGACATTGACCTTCTTACCGACTTCTCGTTCCAGCAGCTGCCGGATGCGCTCGACGTTCGCGCCCTGTTTGCCGATGACGATGCCCGGTTTGGACGTGTAGAGCGTCAGGTCCACCTTGTTGGCGGCTCGCTCCAGCTCGATCCGAGATATCCCGGCACGCGTCAGTTCGCCCATGATCAACCGTCGGATCTTGAGGTCCTCGTGCAGCTGATCGGTGTAGTTTCGCTCCGCGAACCATTTCGATTCCCAATCGCTGGCCACGCCGAGGCGAAACCCGATTGGATTGACTTTGCGCCCCATCTAGCGGCCCTCTCTCTCTTCGGCGATCACGGTGATGTGGCAGGAGCGCCGGATGATGCGCCCGACCCGACCCCGTGCTTTCGGTTTGAAGCGGCGAATCTGCGGCGCGTCGTCTGCGTAGATGGCCTTGATCCAGAGTTCCTCTGGGTCGAGGTCATAGTTGTTTTCGGCGTTGGCCGATACGGAGCGCAGCAGCTTTTCGATGTCGTGTGCCGCCTTGTTCGGCGTGAACCGCATGATCTGGATGGCGTCCGTCACCTTCTTGCCGCGCACCAGGTCGACCACGAGCCGGGCCTTGCGGGGAGAGATGCGGACGCGCCGCACGCTTGCCCTGACTTCCATAGTAGTATCGTCCCTCTCCCGCTAGCGGCGGACGCGGCGGTCGGCGTCCCGGCCATGCCCGCGATAGGTACGTGTCGGCGAGAACTCGCCGAGCTTGTGACCGACCATCGGCTCGGTGACGAAGACCGGGATATGCTGCCGGCCGTTGTGGACGGCTATCGTGTGGCCGACCATCCCTGGAAAGATCGTGCAGTCGCGCGCCCACGTTCTGATCACGGTGCGCTGATTCGAACGATTGGCGGCATCGACCTTCTGTGCCAACTTGGCGTCGATGTACGGCCCTTTCTTCGAGGATCTCGACACGTTGGTACTCCTACGCCTAGCGCCGCTTCTTTGGCCGGCGACGAACGATCATCGAATCGGTCCGCTTGTTGTTGCGGGTCCGCTGGAAGGCCGGCTTGCCCCACTTCGTCTTCGGCTGGCCACCGATCGGGGCCTTGCCCTCTCCGCCGCCATGCGGATGGTCTCGCGGATTCATGACCGAACCACGAACGGTGGGACGCAGACCCATGTGCCTGCTCCGGCCCGCCTTGCCGATCTGGATATTTTCGTGATCGACGTTGCCGACTTGGCCCAACGTCGCCATGCACGTTAGAAGAATCAGCCGGACCTCGCCGGAGGGCATGCGCACCTGCGCGTAGTCGCCCGTCTTCGCCATCAACTGGGCCGCCGTGCCGGCCGAGCGCACGAGCTGACCGCCCTTGCCCGGCGACAGTTCGATGTTGTGGATCTGAGTACCAGTCGGGATGTTCTGAAGTGGCAGGGCGTTCCCGGTTCGGATTGGGGCGTCTGGCCCAGAGACGACGATGTCGTCGACACGGACACCGAGCGGCGCCAGCATGTAGCGCTTCTCGCCGTCCCGGTAGAAGAGCAGCGCGATCCGTGCCGACCGGTTGGGATCGTACTCGATTGCTGCGACCCGCGCCGGCACGCCTGGCTTGTTTCGCTTGAAGTCGATGATGCGGTAGAAACGCTTGTTGCCGCCGCCCCGGTGCCGCGTGGTGATTCGGCCCCGGTTGTTGCGACCGGCATGCTTTTTCAGCGGCTCGGTCAGACGCTTCTCAGGCCGCTTCTTGGTGATCTCCTCGAACGTGCTGACACTCATCGAGCGGCGCGCCGGAGAAGTTGGCTTGTACTTGCGAATAGGCATTCCAAACGTTCCCTTCAGCCGTGCGAGCTCGCTAAATCTGCTCGAACAGATCGATGTGGTTCCCGGACTGGAGCGTGACGATGGCCTTTTTCCAGCCTCGCTCCGTACCGGAGATGCGGCCAAGTCCGCGCTTGACAAGCCGAGAGCGCTTCTTTGGCTTGACATTCATGGTGTTGACGGCCTTGACGGTCACCGAAAAGGTCGCCTGCACCGCTTCCTTGATTTGAATCTTGTTTGCGTCTGGATGGACCTCAAACGAGTATTGGCCCCGCTCCATCAGCATGGTGTTTTTTTCGGTGATCAGCGGACGGCGGATCACATCTTCGATACGAATCTGCGCCATCTCAGGCAACCTCCTCCACCGCGGCGCCGTCAGCGGCATCCGCCTGGCGCGCCAGTTTCCACCGGCTCGGTGTTCGCTTCTCCTCCGACAACGCCCAGAGGGCCTCAATGGTCGTGCTCGTCTCCTCGGTGACGATCAGCCGCTCGTACTTGAGCACGTCTTTGACATTGACCATCGGCGCGATGATCGTCTTGGTATTCGGCAGATTCGACGCCGCCCGCTGGATGGCCTCGATTTTCTCGGGCATCACGATCAACGTCGATCGGCTGGCTGGAAACCTGTCGAGCAGTGCCTTCATGGCCTTGGTTCGCGGCTCGATCTCGCCGAGCCCGCGAATAACGGTCAACCGGCCGTCGGCCACCTTCGCTGAGAGGACCGACCGGATCGCCAGACGCCGCATCTGGCGCGGCATGTCCTTGTTGTAGCTGCGCGGGTGCGGTCCCCAGACGACACCGCCGCCCTTCCACTGCGGCGCGCGGATCGTGCCCTGGCGCGCGCGCCCGGTACCCTTCTGCCGCCACGGCTTGGCGCCACCGCCGCGAACCTCGCCGCGCGTCTTGGTCTGCGCTGTGCCGAGC
>JACDBO010000067.1 GCA_013694885.1 Chloroflexia bacterium
GTAGTATTGGGCGCTCTCGTTCACTACGGTGGATGATCGGCGCTCACGCGGCACGTTCGGGAACGGGCGATGCTCATCGCGTGATGGTGGCTTGATGACGATTCGCATTCTGATCACGGACGACCACAGCGTGGTGCGGCAGGGGCTGCGGATGTTCCTGGGCCTGGATCCGGAACTGGAGGTCATCGGCGAAGCGGCCGACGGCGCCGAGGCGGTGCGGTTAGCCAGGGAACTGCGCCCCAACGTCGTGCTGATGGACTTGGTGATGCCGGTGATGGACGGCATCACAGCGATCGGCGCGATCCGGCGGGAGATGCCCGATGTCGAGGTGGTGGCGCTGACCAGCGTGCTGGAGGATGCGTCGGTGGTCGGCGCCGTGCGCGCCGGTGCCACCGGCTACCTGCTCAAGGACACCGACGCCGACGAGCTGCGGCGGGCCGTCAAGGCCGCCGCCTCCGGCCAGGTCCAGCTCTCGCCCCAGGCGGCATCGCGCCTGATGCGGGAGGTCCGCGCCCCGGACAGCCCCGAGGCGCTGACCGGGCGCGAGACCGACGTGTTGCGGTTGCTGGCGGAAGGGCAGGCGAACAAGGAGATCGCCCGCAATCTCAACATCGGCGAGAAGACGGTCAAGACCCATGTCAGCAATCTGCTCGCCAAACTCGGCGTCCAGAGCCGTACCCAGGCCGCGCTCCACGCCATGCGCATCGGCCTCGTCGCCCCGGACCCGACTGTCGACGCCCGACAGCCGTAAGGCGGTCATTCCGATAAAGAGCCGACGAATGGTGAAACAACAACCCCGACCGACTGTAACCACGCTTGCTCCTCCGCCGCCAAATGGCCACCGGGACGAGGATATGGCGGCGCGCGTCGAGCAGCTCGAGCAGGTGATGCGCGCGACGAACGAAGGGTTGTGGGACTGGGACCTCACCACTAACGACGTCCACTTCTCGCCGCGCTGGAAGGAAATGCTCGGGTACGCGGATGATGAGCTCCCCAACCGCTTCGGGGAGTGGGAGCAACGCGTTTACCCCGAGGATCTGGCGCCGGCGCAAGAGGCCATCCGCGCATACCTCGCGCGGGAGAGCCCGACCTATGAGGTCGAGCACCGCCTGCGGCACAAGGACGGCAGCTACCGCTGGATCCGCGCCCGGGGCGCCGTCTCGCGCGATGTCGACGGGCGACCCGTCCGCTTTGTCGGCTCCCATGCGGATATTACCGAGCGGAAACGGGCCGAAGAAGATCTGCGCCGGCGCGATGCCATCTTCCAGGCGGTGACCTTCGCCGCGGAGCGGTTGCTGCGCGCGGCGGCGACCTGGGAAGAGGGCATCCCGGAGGTCCTGGAGCGCCTCGGTCGTGCGACGGAGGTGAGCCGCGTCTATGTGTTCGAGAACTACATCGGCGACGACGGTGAGCTATGGGCAACAAACCCGCACGAATGGCTCGCGCCCGGTGTCGCGTCCCAGTTCCCGGATCCCACGTCCAACGCGATTCCTTACAGCGCCGAGGGGTTCCGCCGCTGGGCGGAGACGTTTCGCCGAGGGGCGATGATGCACGGCCATGCGCGCGATCTGCCCGAGTCGGAGCGGGTCGATCCGGTGGCTGGGGGCACGTTGTCCTACGTACTCGTACCGATCTTTGTCGGCGGTGCCTGGTGGGGTTTCATCGGGTTCGACGAATGCGCTCGCGCGCGGGAGTTCTCGGCGCCAGAGCGCGACGCGCTGAAGGCCGCCGCCGACACATTGGGCGCGGCGATCGGCCGCAACCGCGCGGACCAGGCGGCGGCCCGGCTCGTCGCCATCGTCGAGTCGTCGGAGGACGCCATTATCGGCATGGCGCTGGACGGCATCATCACCTCGTGGAACCCCGGCGCCGAGCGATTGTACGGTTATAGAGCCGACGAGGCCGTCGGCCAGTCGGTCGCTATCATCTTGCCTCCGGAAGCGCTCGCGCGGATGCCGGAGGCGATCGCCAACCTCGCGCGCGGCGACCGCTTCGAACACTATGAATCGGAACGAATCAGGAAGGACGGGTCGCGCGTCGCCGTGTCGGTCACGTTTTCGCCGATCCACAACGCTGCCGGCACGCTGATCGGCACGTCGTCTATCTATCGGGACATCACCGAGCGCAAGCGGGCGGCGGAGGCGATCCGCGAGAGCGAGGCCCAGAAGGCGGCCATCGTGGCCCTGTCCCTGGACTGCATCGTGGCGATCGACGGCGAGGGGCGGATCACTGAGTTTAACCCGGCTGCGGAGCAGACGTTCGGCTACGGCCGTGCTGATGTGCTGGGCAAGGAGCTCGCCGAGACCATCATCCCTCTGTCCGAGCGTGGCCGGCATCGCCGTGGACTGGCACGCTTCCTGGCCACCGGCGAAGGGCCGTTGCTCAACCGCCGGTTCGAAGTGACGGCAATGCGTGCCGACAGGACCGAGTTTCCGGTTGAGCTCGCGATCACTCCGGTATCGCTTCATGGAGCACCTGCCTTTTGCGGCTACCTGCGGGACATCACCGAGCAGAAGCGAGCGGAAATGGCGCTGCGGCAGTCGCGCCAGAGCTATCAGGACCTGGTCCACGCCATCGATAGCATCGTCTGGGAAGCAGACGCCGCGACGGTGCGCTTCTCCTTTGTCAGTGCCCAGGCCGAACGCCTCCTCGGCTACCCCACCACTCGGTGGATCGAAGAACCGACTTTCTGGCAGGACCACATCATCCCCGACGATCGGGACTGGGCCGTTTCATTCTGCGCGACGGCGACCGCGGAAAAGCGGGATCATGAGTTCGAGTACCGGATGATAACCGCCGACGGTCGGACGGTGTGGTTGAGGGACATCGTCACCGTGGTCGTCGAGGACGACAAAGCCGTCAAGCTGCGCGGTGTGATGGTGGACATCACCGAACGCAAGCGGGCGGAGATGGAGCTCCTGCGACGCGAGGCGATCCTCGAAGCTGTGGCGTTCGCCGCCGAATGCTTTCTCCGCGTGGGCACGAGCTGGGAGGAGTGCGCTCAGGAGGTGCTTGAACGGCTCGGCCGCGCCACGGATGTGAGCCGCGTCTACGTCTTCGAGAAGTTCACCGGCGACGACGGCGAGCCTTGGGCCACCCAGCGCTTCGAGTGGACGGCGCCGGGCATCGCCAGGCAGCTTGATGACCCGCAACTCACGGCTCTCTCGCTTAAGGCCGGTGGGCTCGCTCCGTGGACAGCGGCCCTCGGTCGGGGGGAACTGCTCTACGGTCATGTGCGCGATTTGCCCGGGATTGAACGGACGCCGGTCGAAGCGGGAGGGCCCCGCTCCCTCGTGCTGGTGCCGATCTTTGTAGACGGGGCATGGTGGGGAGTCATCGGCTTCGACGAGTGCGAGCGCGAGCGGGATTTCTCGGTAATGGAGCGGGACGCGCTGAAGGCGGCCGCCAACACGCTGGGCGCGGCCATCGGGCGCGACCGCGCGGGCCACGCGCTGGGCGAGAGTCAGCGAGTGCTCGCCACGCTGCTCAGCAACCTGCCCGGTATGGCCTATCGCTGCCGTAACGATGCCGACTGGACGATGACGTTCGTCAGCGACGGCTGCCTCGACCTCACCGGCTACCAACCGACCGACCTGCACGAGAACCGCCGCCTGGCCTACGCCGACCTCATCCATCCCGATGACCGGGAGTGGGTCTGGCAGGATGTCCAGACCGCTATCGCGGCGGACGTCGCCTTTCGCCTGACCTATCGGATCACGACGGCCGCGGGGAGCGAGAAATGGGTGCTGGAGCAGGGGCGCGGCGTACGCGATGTTGATGGCGTGCCGGTGGCGCTCGAGGGCTTCATCACCGATGTCACCGACCGGGTGCAGGCGCGCCAGCTACTGGAACAGCGGATTACGGCCCTCGCCAAACTCGCCTCCAGCCTGACCGTCGATCAGCCGATTGGCATGACCCTGAGCGGTCTCGCCTCGTGGATCGCGGAGGCGAGCGGGGCGATTGCCTGCATCGTGGGACTCGTCGATGAATCGCGGCTCGAACTCCGCCTGATCGCCACCCATGGGATGCCGGAAGGGGCGGCTGAGGCCCTTGAAGCGTCCTGGCCGGCCACCGCTCACGGCCCACACCCGTCGACCAGCGTCCGTGCCCTCACGACCCGGCGTCCGATTCTCACGCGTGGCCTCCGTCAACGGTCGCTCGCCGACCAGCAGCACCTGCCAAGCTATCCAATCTCGCGCGATGCCCCGTGGGACATTCTCCTGTCGCTGCCCCTCGTCTATCAGGGAGAGGGCCGGGGCGTCATCAACCTCTACTACCTGCCCGAACAGGAGCCGAGTGCGGATGAGATCGGGTTTCTCAGCGCCGTCGCCGATCAGGTCGCGATTGCCGTCGCCAACGCCCGCCTCTACGAGCAGGCGCAGGACAAAGCGGCTCTCGAGGAGCGGCAGCGGCTGGCGCGGGAGCTGCACGACTCGGTCTCGCAGGCGCTCTTCGGCATCGGCTTGGGCGCCCGCACCGCGCGGACGTTGCTGGACCAGGACCCCACCAAGGTCGCCGCGCCGCTCGACTACGTGCTCTCGCTGGCAGAGGCCGGGTTGGCGGAGATGCGGGCGCTGATCTTCGAGCTGCGCCCGGAGTCGCTGGCGCAGGAGGGACTCGTGGCCGCGCTGGAGAAACAGGCCGCCTCGCTTCGCGCGCGGCATGGTATCGCTGTCGACGCTCACTTCGGCGAGGAGCCGGACGCGCCGCTGCCGGTCGAAGAAGCGATCTACCGAATTGCCCAGGAGGCGATGCACAACATCGTCAAGCACGCGCGCGCGACCAGTGTCGAGCTCCACCTGAGGGGCAACTCCGACGAGATCACGCTCAGCGTTGCCGACAACGGCGCCGGGTTCGACGCCTCCGGGTCGTTCCCCGGCCATCTCGGTCTGCGCTCGATGCGGGAGCGGGCCGAACGCCTCGGCGGGTCGCTCTCGCTCGACAGCGTCCCTCAACGCGGCACCCGCATCCAGGTGCGGATCCCGCTGCCGCGGTAGCCGTTCCTCCTCCTCCCACTCCATCAACCGCGCGCTCTCCGCCAAATGGTGGAGCGCGCGCCTCCGCCCATCGCCCGACGAATGTGTCCCTCTCACGCCCGGTGTCCCCGCGGACAGCGTGGCGTAAAAAGGGAATCAGAGAATTCGAACTGAAGGTCGCCACCGCGTGATAACCGGGTTCGGCCCCGGCCGGCGGGGAGCGCGTACGGGAGGATAGCCGCATGACGTCGTTCATCTGCGTTACCTGCGGAGTCCAGTACGCACCGGCGGATCGGGAGCCCGCCCATTGCCCCGTGTGCGAGGACGACCGCCAGTACATCGGCTGGAGCGGGCAGCGGTGGACGACGCTTGAAGATCTCCAGAAAGGGCATCGCAACGCCATCCGCGCGGTCGAGCCGGGGCTAACGGGGATCGGAACCGAGCCGAAAGTCGGCATTGGCCAGCGGGCACTTCTGGTGCAAACGGCTGCGGGCAACATCCTCTGGGACTGCATCACCCTGATTGACGACGAGACGGTGGCGGCGGTGCGCGCGCTTGGCGGCATCGCGGCAATCGCGATCTCCCACCCCCACTACTACTCCACGATGGTCGAGTGGAGTCAGGCCTTCGACGCCCCCGTCTTCCTGCACGCCGACGACCGAGAGTGGGTGATGCGACCGGATCCCGCCGTGACCTTTTGGGACGGAGAAACGAAGCGGCTCGGCGACGATCTCACGTTGATCCGCTGCGGCGGGCACTTCGCGGGCGGGTCCGTCCTGCACTGGGCGGGCGGTGCCGAGGGGCGGGGCGCTCTGCTCACCGGCGACATCATCCAGGTCGTCCCGGACCGCCGCTGGGTGAGTTTCATGTATAGCTACCCAAACCTCATCCCCTTACCGACCGCGAGCGTTCGCCGCATAGTGGCCGCGGTGGAGCCCTTCGCCTTCGACCGCGTCCACGGCGCCTTTTTCGACTGGGCGGTGTGGAACGACGGGAAGGCCGCCGTGGGCCGCTCCGCCTCACGGTACATCGCCGCCATCGAGGGCAACCATGCCGGAGGCGATGCTGTTCCAACCGTCGCCCAGGCGCGGTCAGCCTGACACAGGCGCGATGGAAGGAGGACGACGATGACGATAACCACGGGCATGGATATGGGGTTGCGCCTCGAACTGTTCGTGAGCGGCATGGACGCTTCGATCGATTTCTATCGCGGGGTGCTGGGCTTCGAGCTGATGCGGCGGGAATCCGACTACGCCAGCCTTCGCTCCGGCGGTGTGACGGTTGGGCTCGGTCCCATCGCGAAGCTGCCGCTGGAGGATGGGTACGTCACCCGGAGCAGACTGGCGGAGGATCGCGGCGCGGGTGTCGAGATCGTCTTCGAGGTGGACGACATCGCGGCGTACCGTGACCGCGTGGGAGCCTCCGGCCATCCCCTGCTGGACGATCTCCAGCTGCGCCCGTGGGGGCTGACCGACTTCCGAATCGCCGACCCCGACGGCTACTACTTGCGCATTACCTCACGCGACTGAGCGCCGATGAGCATTCGACGGATCGAGAAGCCCAGACGGGCTCATACGGACTTCGGTTGAACAGTGATGGAACACCCCGCCGTCATTCTGAGGCCGCAGCCGAAGAATCCCCGCGCGAAGCGCTCGACGGCGAAGCCGTCGCATCGCCGGGGTAAGGACATTCCACTACTGATTACCCGAATTGCGTATCACATCAGGCAACGTCAGCGGAGCGAATGGCCGCCAGCGGACGGCTACGGGAGGACATGAGATGGTATCGACTGGCGGGACCGGAGAAGTTCTCATCAGCGCTCACGCCGCGAACGTATTCAGCGAGGACGAAGCGGCGCTCAGGAGGCGGGGGATCATCGCCTTCCTGGCGCTGGCTTTCGGGCTGGCCTGGCTCCCGTTTCTCAGCATCCCGTTGGGTTTCGGTTCGGCCGCGTATGTCCTGATGCCCGTGGCGCCGGCGATCGCCTGCGTCGTCGTCCGCAAGTGGATCACCCGTGAGGGATTCGGCGATGCGGGGTTGCGACTCAACCTCCGGTACTGGCCGCTCTATTTGGTCGCCCTGGCCTGGCCCCTCGCCGTCCACTTCCTGCGCGTGCTGCTGGCGTTCCCCCTTGGGGTCGCTCCGAATGGATTTACGCTTCCGTGGGGACTCGCCGCACCGGAACCGCTTTCGCTGCTCAGCTGGTCGCTGATCCCCCTTGCCGCCGCCCCGATCTTTTTTGGCGAGGAGCTGGGATGGCGGGGCTACCTGCAGATTCGCCTGCTGGCGGGCAAGCCGTTGATGGCCGCGCTGACGACCGGCGCTATCTGGGGTGTCTGGCAC
>JACDBO010000088.1 GCA_013694885.1 Chloroflexia bacterium
CTTCAGCGGGGTTCGTAGGCTTAGCGCGGCGGCTTTAGCCCCGCGCGTTCCCGGCGTGCGCCTCTTTCTTGGCAAGCCACTCAGTCCTTCGTAAGCCCATTCCCCGTCCCGCAGACGTGGACCTCGATGCCGAGGGCTTGCATCATCGCCACCTTGGCGACGATGGCGCGGTTGGCATCCTCGGCGGTGGGCGCGTAGGCGACCTGGATGTGGTTGGCCTTGTGGCGCGCCATCATCTGGTCGCGACTGACGCCGTAGGTGACGGCGTGCATGATCGGCCACTGCGGGTTGGTCGACTGCCACCGCCGCTCCGTCTCCTCGGCGGGCAGCGACACGGCGCGACCCCGGCCAATGTCCATCCGCAGCGCGTCGTCCTCGACGAAGACGCGGCTCCAGACGAGCTCGCCCGGTTTGCTGATTCCTTTGAGGGTGCCGCCGCCGAGTTTGAAGAACATCGGCGGTTGCCGTTCGCTCGATGCGCCCCGGTAACCATCGATGAAGTGGGCGGGCGGCGCCGCGCCGGAGATCAGGAGGACCCAGACGTAGTCGTCGAGCTCACCGCCTTGGCCGTCCGGCCCCCGGTAGTGTTCCCCCCAGCGCAGGTCGTGCAGCGTCGTCTCGGGGTCGAACCCAAGCGCTGTCCAGATCCGGTTGGTCACCAGCGCGTCAATCCCGGCGCACTCGTCGACCTCGTTGAAGTGCGGCAGGGCCTGCCCCTCGTAGAGGACCGCGCCGGTCTCCGCGTGCGTCACCGGCGGGCGGTCGACGTTGTTGAGCAGTCCTTCGACGAGGTCAGACGCCGGGGCGAGGTCCTTTAGCCCTTGCTGGTACTGGATACCGATCGCGGCGCAGCCGAACTCGTCGGCGATCCGCAGCGCGGCGATGTACATCTTGCACTGGCCGAGGATCTGGTCGTCGGTGAGGTCCGTCGCCGGGTCGGGACCAGTGACAAATGTCATTCCCTTGCCGTCGAGCCAGCGCCGCACGGCACGCGCCTCGTCGTCGCTGACGGTGAGCATCGCCGCATAGAGCGTGGACTGCGAGAGACGTTCCTTGTAGATACCCGTCGCGTGGAGGAGGTGGTCGGGGACGATCGCGTTGTACATCCCCATGCACCCCTCGTCGAAGATGCCGAGGATCGCCTTCTCCCGCTGGAGCGTCTCCGCGAGCCGCCGCCCGATGTCCGCCTCCGTCGCCGGCAGATCCGAGTCGGTGACAGCGTGGACATGGCGCTCGTCGTGGGCGATCGCCCCGTCGCGCAGCCACTGACGCAGACCGTCGCGAAAGAACTCGTCGGTGAAGTCCAGCGACCACAGCGAGCTGTAATGGACCCCGGCCTTGGTCAGCGAGCCGTTGAGATTGAGCAGCCCGACCAGCCCCGGCCACTGCCCGCTCCAGTTGCCGACAGTGAGGATCGGTCCGCGGTGCCATTCGAGACCGGCCAGCACATGGTGGCTGTACTGCCAGACGGCCTCGGCGACGACGAGCGGCTGCTCGGGGTCGATCGTGCGAAAAATCTCCATGCCGTACTTCTGGCTGTCGATGAACCCGTGTTCCTGCGTGGCATCGAACGGATGCCCCCGGCGCACGGTGACGCCCTCGGCACGGAGCGCCGCGCCGAGCTGGTCTTCCATCTTCGCCTGCGCTGGCCAGCATTGCTGATTCGCGGCCAGACGCAAGTCCCCGCTCGCCACCAGCACGACCTCGCCATTCACCACCGCGTTGTTTGCCATCGTTGGGCGCTCCTTCGCTAAGGCCCTCACCCCCCAACCCCTCTCCCATGCGCGGGAGGGGGGTGGCGCACAGCGCCGGGGTGAGGGATTCTCCCCGTCAGATCACCTCAAGATGATTCGCGTCGCCCAGCGCCGGGAAGGGTGCGTGGGGCTCCGTCTGGTACCAGAAGGCGGTCGAGGCGATGTCGTCCTGAAGCGGGAGATAGCGCCGCTTTTCTTCCCGCGCGGCTCGCCACCCGAGCGCTTGGATCGTCACCCGCAAGTCCTCGCGGAAGCGGATCGGATCGTGGACGTGCCAGCGATACATGCCGAACCGCTGCTGGGCACGGTAGAGGCCGTCCGGGATGATGACCTGCGGCAGACCGAGGAA
>JACDBO010000089.1 GCA_013694885.1 Chloroflexia bacterium
CTACAGGTCTGTTTAGCGAATGGCGAACAAGCGAGTCTACCAGTTGAAGCGGCGAGCCGAGCGACAGGTGGAGACGCGGCGCCGGATCACCGCGGCGACGGTCGCCCTCCACGAGGAGGTCGGGCCGGCGCGCACGACCATCAGTGCCATCGCGGCGCGTGCCGGTGTCGAGCGGTTGACCGTCTACCGCCATTTCCCGGAGGAGAGGGACCTGCTGGGCGCCTGCCAGGAGCATTTCCTGCGCGCCCATCCCCTGCCGGAGATCGGCGCGTGGGTGGCCATCGACGATCCGCGGCGGCGCTTGCGGACAGCATTGACGGCACTCTACACGCGCTACCGCGAGACGGAGGCGATGACCGCGCATATTCTTCGGGACGCCCCCTCGCTCCCCGCGCTGGCGGAGCTGATCGAAGGGATGCCGCGCTACTTCAGCGTGGCGACGGATGTCCTGAGCGAGGGTTGGAACATTGGCGATGAGCAGCGACCCCTCCTCCGCGCGTTGCTCGGCCACGCCCTCGACTTCGAGACGTGGCGCTCGCTCGCCCGCCGCCAGGGACTTGAGGACCGCGAGGCGGTCAAGGTCATGGTCCGGCTCATCTGGTGCGTAGCGGAACACGGTCCAGGCGGAGACGAGAACAAGCCGGCGGTAGATTGACGATGGGTGGATGTTGGGAAAGGAAGAGGTCATGCACGATGGACGAATCCCGGTCGCGGTGCTGGGGGCGACGGGCAACGTGGGGCAGCGGTTTGTCCAGTTGCTGGATGGGCACCCGTGGTTCCGGGTCGCCGAGCTGGTCGCCTCCGAGCGGTCGGCCGGCAAACGCTACGACGCGGCCACCGACTGGCGGCTCGGTGCGGCGATGCCCGAGGCGGCGGCCGCGCTGCCGGTGCAGGGCTACGACGCCGACTTGCAGAGCCCGGTCGTCTTCTCCGGTCTGCCGGGCGAGGTCGCCGAAGAGATCGAGCAACGGCTGGCGGCGCGCGGTCACGCTGTCCTCAGCAATACCTCCACTCATCGCATGGAACCGGATGTCCCGCTCCTGATCCCCGAGGTCAACCCCGACCACGTCCGCGCCATCGAGGCGCAGCGCGCCAACCGGGGCTGGAAGGGCTACATCGCCACCAACCCGAACTGCTCGGCAATCCATCTGGTGCTCGCGCTGAAGCCGCTGCACGATGCCTTCGGCCTCGACGCCGTGCTCGTCGCCACCCTGCAGGCCGTCTCCGGCGCCGGCTACCCCGGTGTGCCGTCGCTCGACATGATCGACAACGTGGTGCCTTACATCGGCGGCGAAGAAGATAAGATGCAGACCGAGGCCCAGAAGCTCCTCGGCGGCTACGACCCGGCGCGCGGCTTCCAGCCGGCCACCTTCGTCGTCAGCGCCCACTGCAACCGCGTGCCGGTGCGCGACGGCCACACCGAGTGCGTCTCCGTCCGCTTCGAGCGAGAGGCGACCCCGGACGACGTCATCGCCGCCTTCGAGGACTTCCGCGGCAAACCCCAGGAACTGGACCTGCCGAGCGCGCCGCCCCAGCCGATCATCGTCCGCCGCGAGCCGAACCGGCCGCAACCCTCCTTCGACCGCGACGACGCCCGCGGCATGGCCTCCATCGTCGGCCGCGTCCGCGAGTGCCCGCTGCTGGGCGTGAAATTCGTCGTCCTCGGCCACAACACCATCCGCGGCGCCGCCGGCGCCGCCATCCTCAACGCCGAGCTCTTCAAGGTCGAGAACCTGCTGCCGATCTAACCCAGTGCACGACTCGACTCATTCCGACACCACCCAGCGCCTGCTGGTCCGTGAGACAATGGGCGACAAGAGAACTGGGAAGCGGGCTGCGTGCGGATCTACCACCTGATCTGGGACGAGTGGAACGAAGAGCACATTGCACATCATGGAGTGACGGCGGAAGAGGCGGAAGACGTCGCATATGGTCATTCGTTCATGACGCGAGCGCGAGAAGGTCTGTACCGGTTGATCGGTCAGAGGAACGCAGGTCGGTTGCTCACTGTTTATGTGGAACCGCGCGGAGGTGGCACATTCTACGTCGTCACCGCAAGAGACGCTACGCTGAAGGAGCGACGGGTGTTTCAACCTCGAAGGAGGAGATAGCGTTGGGCAGTACACCAAAACAGAAGTCACGGATTCCCGAGTTTCGCTCCGTGCAGGAGGCAGCGGAGTTTTGGAACACCCATGACTCGACCGACTTCGAAGACGAGTGGGAACCGGTCGACTTCACGATCGATCCACGCTCACGAAGCCTTCGCCTTATGTCGATCCAGTTGGAGTACTCGTTCTACAAGCAGCTCCGCGCTCGCGCGGACGAACAGGGCATCACCGCCGAAGAGCTGGCCGAGCGCTGGCTGGCAACAAAGTTGGCCCAGTCATCCAACGGAGCAACCACCGGCTCGTCGGCCGAGGCAGGCGGGATCGGAGATGAACTGTCCCAGATGACTCCACGGTGGCCACAATGGAGCGACGTGCGAAGGGATGCCAGCGTTTTCCGCACACTGCGGGACGACTTTGAGTATTGCATCGAGCACTATCGGCTCTCTAGCGGACGCTGCGAAGTCCAGATCATGAGTCGCCGTGGCCATGGGTCCTGGAGCGAAGGCGCCCGCGAAACGATCGATTGCGCAGAGGCGGAGCGCCGAGTCCAATCGATGAAAGACGACCCCGAAACGGCCTTTGTTGAAAGCGTCCTCTAGATGCGCGAGATGTATTCGGCATCTCGCGCATCTAGAGCGGGTTGCATATAGATTGGCCGACATGCGATCCTGACCGGATGAAAGCCTACCCCGCTGAAC
>JACDBO010000095.1 GCA_013694885.1 Chloroflexia bacterium
CTCGAGAGCGGTTCCAGGCCACGGTGCACCGCAAGATCGGCTGGTTCGGCGGCAGCGTCCTCCGTTTTGAGGACCTGCCGAACGACCCGGCGGCCGTCGCCCGCGCCATCGACGGGCAGATCGCCGACGGCGCCCGGCTCGTGCTCGCCGGTGGCGGCAATACCATCGACCCGCTCGACACCGCGCTGTCGGCCCTCCCCAGCGTCGGCGCGAGCATCGTCCGCTTCGGTGCGCCGGTCCACCCCGGTTCGATGTTCTGGCTGGCCTACACGGCGCCGACGGCGACGCGGACGGCGACACCGATCTTCAACCTCTCCTCCTGCTCGATGTACTCCAAAGCGACCGTCGCCGACCTCGTCCTCCCCTGGATCATGGCCGGCGAGCACGTCACCGGCGCTGACATCGCCGCCATCGGCTACGGCGGCCTGCTCGAACGCGACATGGGCTGGCGCTTCCCGCCGTACGAGGCCGAGGCGACCGAGGAATCGGACGAGGAGTGAGCGGCGCGGGGACTCAGGACTCAGCCGGTGCTTCTCGGCATGGTTTCCGCGAGAGATGGGCGTGGTGCGGCAGGCTTGCCGGTGGGTCATGACATAAATACGAAGGAGATTGACTGATGCGGTGTCCGATTGACGAGACGGAACTGGTGATGAGCGAGCGGCAGGGGATCGAGATCGACTACTGCCCGACGTGCCGTGGTGTCTGGCTCGACCGCGGCGAGCTCGACAAGCTAATCGAGCGCTCGGCCGCCTACGACGCCGCGAACCGGGGTCGGGGCGACGATGATCGCGACGACGACCGCCGTCGATACGACGACGATGACGACCGCCGGCGCGGCCGCGAGCGCGAGGGCGTGCTCGGCGAAGTTAAAGAGGTGGTCGGGCGCCGCCGCGAACACGATTCGCACGGCGGCTACGATTCCCACGGTCGCCCCCGCCGCAAGAAGCGCTCGTTCCTCGAAGACATCCTCGATTTCTGACGAAGGGCCGAGAATCTGACCAATTCGGCCTTTCAACCCGGACCCTTCACCCGTCGAAACGGGCAGACCCATCGTTGTCATTTCGAGCCGGGGCGAGAAATCTCTTGTTCGAGGGGAAACCAGTGAGCCTCAAAATGACAGCCTGGTGGTTGCCCGAAACAGTTGGGGAATAATCCGGGACAGAGCGACCCCACCGGCTCCTCAGGTGAGCCGGTGGGGTCGTTGGCTGCTGACGAGATCGGCTCTCAGGTCGTTGGGCCGCACTCGCCACACGGGGCGTGGCGTGATCCCTGGGTCCAGGTGCCGTCGAGTTGCTGGAGCAAGCCCAAGCGGTCGTACTGCACCCAGTCTTCGACGATGCGGCCGTTGTGCACCCGCAGGATCGCGATGCCGTCCATCTTCACCGCGGTCCCGGTCGGCGCGATGCCGCCGAACTCGCCCTGATGCGTCCCGACCATCGACCAGCGCACCAGCACCGTGTCGCCCGCGACCACGACCTCCGCGATCGGGAAAGTGGCGTCGGGGAAGGCAGTGCGCAATGTGGTGACCAGCTCGGCGATCCCGTCTGGTCCGCGCATCACCCCGTCCGGGGTGTGGACGAAGGCGCCCGGCGCGACCAGTTCGGCGGCGGCGTCGAGGTCGCCGGCCGTATGGAGTTCGTCGAAGAAGCGGG
Source organism: Chloroflexia bacterium (assembly GCA_013694885.1). Lineage (GTDB taxonomy): Bacteria > Chloroflexota > Chloroflexia > Thermomicrobiales > UBA6265 > JACDBO01. The sequence continues at coordinate 1,653 of JACDBO010000095.1, forward strand.
TGGCGACGGTCGCCGGGTCGGATGACGCCCCGTTCGCGGCGGTGACGATCCGCAGGGTGAGCACGCTGCCGAGCAGCAGCGCGACGACGAGCAGCACGACGACGGACGAGCGGTGGCGATTGACGGCGATACCCATGACCGGCCCCCTTTGGGATGCTCCACCTGGCGCGGCCGGGATCGACGATCGGTCCGGGCGTGCCGCCGAAGGTGGTCGGTGGCATGACCCCATCGTGCGCTTGCGCCACGCCGGGCGAAACGGTCAGATGACGTGTTTGGGGGAACGGGGGAGACGAGGAGGCGGTAGGTAATGTGTGCAACACCGGGGCGGCGTGCACGTCGCCCTCGGCCGTCAGTCACAGCGAAAGTGTCCGATGCTGCTCCTATCCCTCACGGTCATGCTGAGCCGCAGCGAAGCATCCCCCGGCGAAGCCGATGCGCCGCAGCGCATAACCACCGCTGTACCTCCGTCGACGCGACGCCGATGGATGCTGCGCCGGCTGCGCCGTCGAGCGCTTCGCGCGGTAATTCTTCGGCTGCGGCCTCAGAATGACGCCGGTAGGTTGAGCGTCGTGTCGGACACATGTGCTGTGACGATCCACTCAGGCAAGACCATTCCGGACGGCGTGGGCGGCGGCCGCCGCGCGCGAGGGCAGGGCGAGTTTGGCGAGGATGCTGGCGACGTGACCGGCGGCGGTGCGGCGGCTGATGAACAGCGCCTCGCCGATCGCCCGGTCGGAGTGGCCCTCGGCCAGCAGGTGGAGCACGTCCAGCTCACGCGGTGACAGGCCGTGCGGCGACGCGGCGCCAGCCTCCCCGCCGGGCGAGTCGGGTTCGGCGCGGATCGCGGCCACAAGTGCGGCGATCTCGGCCATCACGTCGTCCATCGACAGCGCCTGACCAGCCTCCCAGGCGGCGGCCAGGGCCGGCTCACCGAGCGTCGCGCGGACCTTGGCGATTTCGCGGTCCCGCTCGGCGCTCTCACATGC
>JACDBO010000109.1 GCA_013694885.1 Chloroflexia bacterium
CGATCAGGCCGCGCCGTTTGGCGCAATCCAGCACGCGTGCCATCAGTTCCGGCGCCGGCTCCTTACTGGCGCGGTCGCGCACGAGCTCGACACCGACCATCAATCCCATGCCGCGCACGTCGCCGATCATCGGGTGCTTGTCCATGAGCTCCCAGAGCCGCTCCTTGAGGTGGGCGCCGACATCGCGCGCGTTCTCGCGCAGGTTGTGGGTGACGATGTAGTTGATGTTCGCCAGCGCCGCCGTGGTCGAGATCGGGTTACCGCCGAAGGTCGACAAGCTCAGCGAGCGGATCGAATCGGCCAGCTCGTCGGTGGCGATCAGGCCACCGATGGGGATGCCGTTGGCCAGCCCTTTGGCGAAAACCACGACATCCGGCTCGAACCCGTAGGCCTGGAAACCGAAGTCGGCGGCGCCGGTGCGACCCCAGCCGGTCTGCACCTCATCAGCGATGAAGGGGATACCGTGGCGATCGAGGATCTCCTTGATGCGGACGAAGTACTCTGGCGGCGGCGTGATGAAGCCGCCGACACCCTGGATCGGCTCGGCGATGAAGGCGGCCGGCTGCCCGCTGGTATTGGTGCGGATGATCGATTCGAGGTCGCTGGCGCAGAAGAGATCGCAGGAGGGGTACGTCTTGCCGAAGGGGCACCGGTAGCAGTATGGACCAGCGAGATAGTGGACCTGGAGCGGCGACAGCGTCGAGGAGCGCCACGGCGTCTGACCGGAGGCGTTGATCGTGGCGAAGGAGCGGCCGTGGTAGGAGTGGCGCAGGGCGATCAGCTCGTTGCTGTTGCGGTTGAGCGTGGTGACCAGGAAGGCGGCTTCGTTCGCCTCGGTCCCGCTGTTGACGAAGAGGACCTTGTTGAGCTTGGCGGGGGTCATCTCCCGGATGCGCTCGGCCAGCTCGATCTGCGAGCGGATCAGGAAGAGCGTCGAAGAGTGGGTGATGCGGTCGAGCTGCGCCTTGATCGCGTCGTTGATCACCGGGATCGCGTGCCCGGTCGAGACGGTGGCGATGCCGCCGAAGAAGTCGAGGTACTGCCGACCCTCGCCATCGTAGACGAGCTGCCCCTCCCCCCGCCGCAACTCGATCGGCTCGTCGTAGAAGAGTCCAACAGTGGGAAACAAACTCTCCCGGTGCCGCTGGACAAGGGCCTCCGCGTCATCGTGGCGAGCGGCGCGGAGCATTTCGGTGGTCTCGGTGGCTTTAGTCACGGTGCGGTACTCCTCAGTGTCGCGGGGTGGTGCGTCACAGTCTCGGCATCGGCAATGAAGATACCGCACGGTGCTGGTGGGTGCTAAACTGGTCGAAGACTGGTCGTATTGTTTTGGGGCACCTCTCGCCAAGTTCTGTGTCCCCACGATGACTGAGGCGCACATCATGAAGACTGTCGGCGCTTACGAGGCCAAGACTCATCTCTCCCAACTGCTCGACGAGGTCGCCGCCGGGGAGTCGATCACCATCACGCGCCACGGCGTCCCCGTGGCCCGGCTCGTTCCGCCGACGGATCACAAGCGAAAGAACGCGGTCGAGGCGTGGGAGAGATGGATCGCTTACCGAAAAGAGCACAACATCACACTCGGCGACGGGGTCACGATTCGCGACCTGATCGAGGAAGGGCGCCGCTACTAATGGCATTCGTCCTCGATGCCTCGATGACCATGACGTGGTGTTTTGAAGACGAGCGGACCCCCGAGAGCGACGCCGTCGGGAGCACGCTCGCCCGCGCTGATGACCAGGCCACGGTTCCCGCGGTGTGGTCATTCGAGGTCGCCAATGCCGCGCTCAGGGGATTGCGTCGACATCGACTTGTCCCGGCTCAGGTCCTTTCCTTTCTCGAAACCCTCGATCGTTTTCCAATCAGCCACGACAACCCTTTGCGACCCGAAGCGGTCACCCATCTCCTTAAGGTGGCGCGTGATCACGAGCTCTCCGCCTATGACGCCGCCTACCTTGAACTCGCGGAGCGCCTTGGGCTGCCGCTGGCGACGCTCGACGCGCGTCTCCGCGCCGCCGCCGCGCAGGCCGGCGTGCCGATGTTCTTGCCATCAGGTTTACGAGGCAACAGTTGAGGTTCGCCGCGAGGGCGGGATCGGCAGACACGACTCAGGGGCAGGGATGAATCCCTGCCCCGAATCAGTCCTCGACCGGCAGTCCTACGCCGTTGTCGTCGTGCCGGCCGCGCTCTGCGTGGCCCGGCTTTTTGCGGCCAAACCACCCTTTGTATCCTGAGCAGTGTCCATCTTCGAGGAGAAGCCGGGGAAATTCTGCTCGAGCGTGGATTTGAACTGCTCGGTGACGCTGCCCAACAGCGCCGCGGCGGCGTTGGAGATAGTATCTTCAAGTCCGGAGCGCTGAGCGGCACTGCGCAGTGTACCGCCCGCTCCCTGACCCTGCTGGGAACCGCCCTGTGCGGACGAGGACTGCTGCCCGCCACCACCGCCCCCGGTGATCCCGCCGAGCACGAGGCCGCCGACGAACGCGACCCCGAGCGCCACCAGCGGACGCTCCTCAACCTGCTTGCGCAGATCGACGCTCTCTTTCACCGTCTGGATCGTGTCGTCCACCATGTCCCTGGCCTGATCGCGCGCTTGCGTGGCCGTGTCCTGCACACGCGTTTCAAGATCGTCGATCTTTTGCGCGGCGTCGGACCGATGCTGATCTATTTCTTGACGGATTTGATCTGACGATTGGCCCATTCCTTGTCCTCCTTGAGGCTCTCGATCGACTGCTCGGGTTTGAGGTTGGCGGCCGTGATCTGGCTTCGTCCGCTCATGGCCAGGATGGCGGCGATGACGAGCAGGACGACGGCCACGATACCGGCCCCGACCCACCTGTCCACCCACTTGTCCAGCAAGTACGTCACGGCGAGCATCAAAAAGATGAGCCCGACGAGCCCGATCAGCGCCGCGCCGGCAATGAAACCGGTGCCGCGCCCGATCGTGGTCGCGTCCTCTTTGAGCTCGGTCTTGGCGAGCTGCACCTCACCGCGGACGATCTCTTGCAGATCACCGATGATCCCACCGATCATCGAGCCGAGACCTTCGGGCGCCCCGGGAAGACTATAGTCCCGCGTCGAGCGCTCGCGCTCAGAGGGCTGACTACTATTCATGCTCTCCCTCACTCTCGGCGTCTAGCGCAGCACTTTCGACAAGACGAAGCCAACGCCGGCCGCGACGAGCAACGACTCGACCGGCTTGCGGCGAACCAGCGCCTCCAGGTCGTCAAGCACTTGAGCGCTGTCCTTGTCTTTCAGGTACTGGCTGGCGCTGTCGAGCTTTTCGGCCGTCGTCGTCGCGGCGGTGGCCATCGCACCGTCACGTTGCTCCCCCTGCTCTCGCAGTTTGTCCGCTGCCTGGCCGAGACCAGAGGCGGCCTTGTCCATGCCCTGATCAGCCTTGGCTTGAGCCTGGTCAGCAGCTTGGCCCGCCTTCTCTTTCGCCTGGTCAGCGGTCTGGCTCGCCTTCTCCTTCGCCTGGTCGGCGGCCTGGCCCGCTTTCTCCTTCGCCTGATCAGCAGGCTGCTGGCCCATTGCCTCGGCGCTTCCAAAGGTCTGGTTCGCCTTATCCGTGGTCTGTTGCCCGGTGGCAACAGGCTTGGCACTCGACGAACCACCGCCGGAGCCGTACCCCTGTCCGCGCTCGCTCATCCCCGTTCCTCCTCTGGATCAACCCTAAGACAATTGCGTTCCGTGTCCTCAACCGAGGCTGAGAACACAAGCGTCGGAACGCAAGAAAGGTGCCAGCAGGGGCCGACGGGCATGATGAATTAGGCTTTACCGTGGCAGACCTTGTCCCTGCACGGAGCGCCACGGGTGATCGACCTCTTTTTTTCCTATCTCGTCCCGATCCTTGGACTCGTCGTGGCGCTCATCGGCGTCGTCATCTTCCGGCTATCGCGGCGGGACCGGCCGATGGCGGCCGTGGTCATCGTCCTCGGCCTCGCCTTCGCCGCCCTGTGGTTCAGCGCGCCGGACGGCGCTCCACCCACCGGCGGTACCCCTTCCCCCGATGCCAGCGCCACGCCCGATCGACCGGAAGCAGCCCGGCGAGCATCACACCACCACGAAACCCTCGGCGTCGAGCAGCGGGTCGAGCGCGTCTACCAGTCCGTTGAGGCGGCCGATCAGTTCGCGCTCCACGGGCGCGGCCGTGGCGGCGAGCACACCGAGGACGTCGGTCTCGAACCCCGATGGGAGGCGCGAACACCGCGCCGCGAGCTGACGCAGGACGCGCTTCTCGCCGGGGTGCGGCTGCCGGTTCAGCGCGAAGAGCACGTCGGTGTAGGACGCCAGCAGCGCCGCAGTCCGATGCTGGACGCTGACCGGGTCGTCCCGCGCGATCGCCAAGTCGATCTGGTGGAGGAACGACGAGCGGGCTGCCCGCAGAAGCGGATGGTTGAGCGCGATGATCGCCCGCCGCAGCGGCTCCGGGTAGGGCTGCTCGGCCTTTGCCAGGAGCGTGCCGAGCCAGCCATCGCGGTCGGAGTGCGGCCGGAGATGACGAATCGTGAACCAGAAGGCGGTGGAGTAGCCGACGCTCGCCTCGTGGCGGTCGAGGACGCGCCCGAGCTGGTCCTCGATCCAGCCCGGCGACCAGTAGATCAGGTCGACGCCGATCCCGGTCGCGCCATCCGACCACTCGTCGCTAGGTCCGAAGGCCGTGTTGCCGATCTCGGGTCGCGGGTCGTGCGCCGTGGCGATGGCCCGCCGCACCTCGACCGGCGGGGGTGCATCGCCGAAGACATAGAGATCGATGTCGGAGCGCTCGTCACCTGCCCGCGTCGCAATTGAGCCGCCGAGGGCGACCGCGGTGACTGCCGGTTCGGTCGCCATCCGCCCAGCGATTGCCCGCGCCAACCCCAAAGCGGTGTTCACCACACCGGACTCACGACCGTTCACGGTACATCCCTTCGCGCTTACGGCGCATGGCTATTCTTCGATGTCCCGCGCGTGGGGTTGCGCCGTGCAGCGTCGTGGGTATGATGTCGCAGCATCAGGGCGGTTCACCCGAGGGAGAGCACTCATCATGGTCACCACCGCGACACGCCACTTCACCGCGCAGCGCCTGAAGTTTGACACGGACGGATACCTCGTCGTGCGCGGACTCTTCTCGGCGGATATCCAGCTGCTCACCGACACGTTCATGGCGATGCACGCGCGCGGTCCCGTCGAGGGCTATTTCAATCCAAAGACCGAGGCCAAGGCCAAGGGCGACCCGCTCAAGATGTACCCCCGCGTCATGCATCCGCACCGATTCGATGAGACAGCGCGCCGCTACCTGCTGGATCACCGCCTCGAAGCGATCCTCGCCGACCTCTTCGGCGAAGAGCCGCTGGCCGCGCAGACGATGCTCTACTTCAAGCCGCCGGGCGCGCGAGGCCAGGCGCTGCACCAGGACAACTTCTACCTGAAGGTCGAGCCGGGTACCTGAATCGCCGCCTGGGTACCGCTCGACCGCACCGACACCGAGAACGGCTGCCTCGATGTGGTGCCGGGTACGCACGCGATGGACCTCTTCTGCCCCGAGGAAGCCGACTCCTCCGTCTCCTTCACCAAGGACTACGTGGCGCCGCCACCGGGGTTGAGCGCGGTGCCGGTCGAGATGGAGCCGGGCGACGTGCTCTTCTTCAACGGTAGCCTCGTCCACGGTTCCGGCCCCAACCAGAGCGAGGATCGGTTCCGCCGCTCTTTCATCTGCCACTATATCGGCCGCTCGGCCGAGCGGATGTCGACCTGGTACCGCCCGATTCTCACCTTCGCCGGTGAGGAGGTTGCCATCGACGCCAACACCGGTGGCGGTCCCTGCGGCATCGAAGAGGTCGGGCCGCACTGATCGGGTCCGCCGGCCACCGTGCGCGACGCGCAAAGGAGGAAAACACCGTGGGGGGAGACCCGTCTATCGCGTCGCACCCGATCCGCTGGGGCATCCTCGGCACCGGGAGGATCGCCACCAAGTTCATCACCGGGCTGCACGCGGTCGAGGATGCGGTGATTGCCGCTGTCGGTTCTCGCGCCCAGGCGACGGCCGACGAAATCGCCGAGGTTCATGGCATCCCGACACGCCACGGGAGCTACGATGCGCTGGCGAACGACCCGGGGGTCGACGTCATCTACGTCGCGACACCGCACAGCGCTCATCGCGACGCGACGATCCTCTGCCTCGACGCCGGCAAGCCGGTTCTCTGCGAAAAGCCGTTCGCGATCAACGCGAGCGAGGCCGAGCACATGGTGGCTACCGCCCGCTCCCGAGATCTCTTTCTGATGGAGGCGATGTGGACGCGCTTTCGGCCGGCGGTCGTCAAGCTGCGGGAGGTTCTCGCCGCCGGAACGATCGGTGAGCCGCGGATGCTGACGTCGGATCTCGGCTGGCAAGCGCGTTTCAACCCCGAGGGCCGCCTGTTTGCACCAGCGCTCGGCGGCGGCGCGCTGCTCGACGCGGGGGTCTACTCAGTCTCATTTGCCTCGATGGTGCTCGGGCCGCCAACGAGCGTCAGTGGACTCGCACACCTCGGCGACACCGGGGTCGACGAGCAGGCTGGGATCGTCCTCGGCGACGATGCTGGCCGCCTGGCTGTCCTCGGCATCACCATCCAGACCTCCGGGCAAACCGTCGCTACGATCATGGGCACTGAGGGCCGCATCGATATCGATCGGCCCTGGCATTCGCCGGAATCGTTCACCATCTATCGCCACGGGGAAGCACCGGAACCACACCGGTTCCCGCTGGAGAGCGGCAATGGGTATCAGTTCGAGGCGATGGAGGTGATGCGCTGCCTCCGCGCCGGTGAGCGCGAGAGCCCGTCGATGCCGCTGGACGAGACCGTGGCGATCATGCGGACAATGGACACGCTGCGAGCGGCCTGGGGTCTCCGCTACCCGGCCGACGACGAAACACTGGGGCGGATGGATATCGCCAGCGCCCAACTGCCGGCCAACGCCTGATTCTTGGACCCGCGAGTACCAGAAGAACGAACGCAGTGAGGAGCATCAGATGGCGATGAATTACGGCACCGTGGCAGGGGTCGCCAAGCCGATCTCCCGCCTCGTCCAGGGTTCGGTCATGCTCTCGCCGAAGCGATTGGACGAGAGCTTCGCACTCCTGGATGCGATCTATACCCATGGGGGGCGCGCCTTCGATGTCGCCCACAATTACGGGATGGGTGACTGCGAGCGCGCGCTCGGGAGTTGGATTGCCGACCGCGGTGTCCGCGACGAGGTCGTCATCCTCGGCAAGGGCGCGCACCCTTACGGCGGCCGTCAGCGCGTCACGCCGGAGGATATCGCGAGCGATCTCTCCGAATCGCTGGAACGGATGCGGGTCGATTTCATCGACCTCTACATTCTGCACCGCGACAACCCGGCGGTCCCGGTCGGTCCGATTGTCGAGGCGCTGAACGAGCACCATGACGCCGGAACCATCGGTCTCTTCGGTGGCTCGAACTGGTCGGCGGCACGCATCGCCGAGGCGAACGCCTATGCCGCCGAGCACGGTCTGGTGCCGTTCGCCGTCAGCAGCCCGAACTTCAGTCTCGCCGTGCAGATCGAGCCACCGTGGGAGGGCTGCCTCAGTGTCAGTGGACCGGATGGCGTGGCTGACCGCGCCTGGTACCGTGAGCAAGACATGCCAATCTTCCCGTGGTCGAGTCTGGCCGGCGGTTTCTTCTCGGGCCGTGTCCACAGCGACAAGCGCGATGACTTCATGCGGTCAGACCAGCAGATGCTGATCACCTCCTACGGTTCCGAGGAGAATTTTCAACGCCTGGCCCGGGCGGAAACCCTGGCACGGCACCACGATGCGACCGTTCCGCAGATCGCACTGGCCTACGTTGTGAACCAGTCGCAACCGATCTTCCCGCTCGTCGGCTGCCGCACCGGCGACGAGTTCGCCGCCAACGTCGCCGCCCTCGACCTCACCCTTACCCCTGCCGAACTCGACTGGCTGGACCTGACGACGGACGAAATGCCGCCTCCGAGTTGACCCTTAGTGATTCCTTGACAGCGTTTCTCGACGTTCACGCGGCATCTCGGTCGTTCGCGCAAGCGGGCGAACCGGAATGACGTGAATTGGCAGGCCTTCCTCCACCTGCATGTCGACGAGTCGATCCATGTAGAGGTTGGTGACATCTTCGGTGTCTTCCACGTCGACGGTCGCTCTGACGTGAATTCCGCTCGATTCTCCGCCTAACCCGACGTCAAACCGGGCCTCCGGGTAGCGCTCGCGTATGATGCCGATGAGTTCATCAATGGCTTTTCGTATTTGAGGATCCGCTAACAGCTTCTGCTCGTATTCGAGCAGCGCTCGATGCTGAAT
>JACDBO010000121.1 GCA_013694885.1 Chloroflexia bacterium
ATACTCCACCCAAGGATCGTCTGGTGCCGAGGGATGTTCACGGCTGAGTCGGTAACGCACACCCTCCTTGGGCACGAGCACGGACTCTTCGCCCACATCCTCAAGCAGGCGGGCGAGTTCGCTCTCGGGCGGTACCGGGATCGACTTGAGTTCACTCGGCATGATGGTCTCGCTTCACTCCGGCCACCGTACCGCTCGCGCCATCGACGTCGCATGACTGACCCGGCACGGATAGCCGACGTCACGATCGTAGCAAATACCGCGCCGAGCGGAGCACATTGTGGCTGCGGCGCGGCTTGTAGAATGCGGGCACGAAGCTTGGAGAGAAGCCAAAGGATGCGCCGCGCACGATGGGGCGAACGACCGATCTACTGATCGTGGGGGCGGGGCCGTATGGGCTGGCGCTGGCCGCCTATGCCAGCCACCTCGGCATCAACCACGCCATCGTCGGAGAGCCGATGGCCTTCTGGCGGTCCCATATGCCGGACGGGATGTTCCTCCGCTCTGCTAGCGACTGGCACCTCGACCCGTTAAACGTCGACACCATCGAGGCCTACCTGGCGGAGTTGGAGCGGAAACCAGCCGATGTCGAGCCGCTCTCCCGCGCCTTCTACCTCGACTATGCGGCGTGGTTTCAGCGGCGGAAGGGGATCGAGCCGCTGCCGGAACTCGTCACCAGACTCGACACCGACCTGCGGGGAGGATGTCGCGCTTCGTTGGCGACCGGGGAGACAATCGCGGCGCGACGGGTGGCGCTCGCCTTAGGGTTCGGCGCGTTTCCATACTTGCCGGATGAGCTGATGGCAAAGCTGCCGGCGGGCCGCTTCAGCCACACCCGCGATGAGGTCGATTTTGAACCCCTCGCCGGTAAGCGCTGCCTGATTATCGGCGGCCGGCAGAGTGCCTACGAGTGGGCGGCGCTGCTGCGTGAAGCGGGCGTCGCCGAGGTCCACGTCTCCCACCGGCAGGCCGCGCCCGCGTTCGCGGTCTCCGACTGGTCGTGGGTGGGACCGCTCGTCGACCGGATGGTGGACGACCCCGGCTGGTATCGCGCCCTTTCGCTAGCCGGGAAGGACGACATCGAGCGGCGCCTCTATGACGAAGGGCGGCTGAAACTGGAACCGTGGCTCGAATCGCGGGTGCTGCGCGATGGCATCCACCGCTGGCCAGAGACGCGCCTGGTTTCATGCACCGAGACGACCGCGGGCGACCTCGCCGTGGCGCTCGACAACGGCGAGCGGCTGACTGTCGACCACGTCATCCTGGCGACGGGGTATCGGGTGCGGATCGGCGAGTTGCCGCTCCTCGCGGCGGGCAACATTCTTCCCAAGCTGGAGCACCGGAACGGATTCCCCGTGCTGAGCGAGCGCTTCGAGAGCAGCGTGCCTGGTCTCTACGTGACGAGCATGCCCGCCGCGCGGGACTTCGGTCCCTTTTTCAACTTCACCATCGCCGTGCGGACCTCGGCGCGCTTGATCGGGGATCATGTCGCGGCGCTGGCGTAGCGTTCGGCTCAGCGGATCAGAAGGGGACGCGGTCGCCGCGGAGCTGGAAGTGCTCGTTGAGACCGAGGCGAGCGAGGATCGCGTCGGCGTCGGCGTCGCGGCCTTTGGCGCGTAGGCGCGGGATCCACTCCTGAACGGTGACGTACTTCCACGGACCGGTCTGAATCACCAGCTGGAGCGGATCGGGCAGACTGCCGTGACGACCGAGCGCGTCCTGCAGCCAGTCCTGCATCACTGCGTCCATCTCCGCGGCGACCTCCGGCCGCTCGGCGGCGAGGTTGACGGTCTGGTGCGGGTCATCGCGCATGTCGAACAGCATCTTGTCGTCGAACGGGAAGAGGCCGGGGTGGTAGGAGCGGATGAAGAGCCACTCCGGGGTGCGCACAGCCCGCTGACAGGTATAGAGGGCGTGATCCCAGACGAGGTAGGGACGGCCGGACCACGCCTCGCCGCGGACGGCGGCGGCGAACGACGCGCCGTCCCAACCGGACGGGGTCGGGATGTCGAGCAGGTCGCAGAGGGTCGGGTGGAAATCGACGTTGTAGAGCAAACCGTCCTGCGTTCGGTCTTGTGCTTGGGCCCCGGCGCCCGGCCAGCGGACGATCATCGGGATGTTGTGGACGGCCTCGCCGGCGCAGACGTGGTCGCCGTAGACGCCTTGCTCGCCCATCGCCTCGCCGTGGTCCGCGCTGATGACGATGGCGGTC
>JACDBO010000141.1 GCA_013694885.1 Chloroflexia bacterium
CGCTCCCCGCTTCAAGCGCCGCGCCGAGCCCATACCAACCAGGCAGAATGATCCGCGCCTGCGTCCAGGAGAAGACCCACGGGATCGCCCGTAGCTCGTCGAGCCCGCGAGAGCCGCCACGACGGGCCGGACGCGAACCAAGCTGGAGCCGGGAGATGGCGTCGATCGGCGTCACCTCATGGAAGAAGGCGACGAAATCGGGGTCATCGTAGACGAGCGCGCGGTAGGCCCGCGCCGACCGATCAGCCATCCAGGCCAGACTCGGCGCAAAGCGCTCGTGCCGTGCAGCATCGGTTTCTTCATCGAGGTCGGCGGAGCGAACCAGCACCGCCCCGACGATCAGCTCCAGCTCGCGGTGAGCAATCGCGGGGGTTGAGTAGCGGGCCGAGATGACCTCGCCCTGCTCGGTCAGCTCCAGGCGCCCGTCGACCGTGCCGGCGGGTTGGGCGAGGATCGCGACGTTGGTTGGTCCTCCACCCCGGCCGATCGAACCGCCACGTCCGTGGAAGAAGACGAACGGCACCTGACGGTCGTGATGGAGCGCGGCCAGCTCGCGCTGTGCTTCGTGGAGCGCCCAGGTCGAGGCGAGATAGCCGACATCCTTGTTGGAGTCGGAGTAGCCGATCATGATCTGCTGGACGCCTCCGGCTCCCTCCAACGCCCGCTGGTAGATTGGGTCGTCCAACAGCGTCGCCATCGTGCCCGGCGAGGCGCGGAGCGATGCGCCCTGCTCGAACAACGGCGCGATGCGGAGGCGGGCACCGTCTCCACCAGGGCGTGCCAACCCGGATTCCTTCAGCAGCAGCAGCGCTTCGAGGATGTCCGAGGCCGTCTCCGCCCCGGAGACGATGTAGGTCTTGATGGTGTCCGGGTACCCATCGGCGAGCAGCCGCCGGACGACACGAAGCGTCTCGACGACGTCGCGCGCCACTTCCGGCAGGTCGTCGTCGTCGAGCGGGACGAGCGGACGAGGGTTGGCGATCTCGCGGCGAAGAAGCGCCAGCTTCTCTTCTTCTGGGAGCGCGCGGTAATCGGCGTGCACGCCGGTGGCGGCGAGCAAGTGCGCCAGGGTCTCCTCGTGACGCCGGGCGTGGTCCCGGATGTCGAGCGTGGCGAGGTCGAAGCCGAAGACTTCGACGTGCCGGATCACGTCATGCAGTTCGCCACCGACGATGAGGCCGGCCGACTGCTCGGTGAGTGCCGCTTCGATCATCCGCAAATCGGCGACGAGCTCGGCGGCACGGGTATAGCCGCCGGCACGATGGGCGGCGGTCGCGCGGAGTCGTTCCCGAAGCAGGGTGGCGAGTTGTCGATACGGCTCGTCGGCATTGCGAGCGCTCAACTCCGCCGCCAGCGCCGGGAAGCGGGCGCGATTGGCTTCGAGGAGTGGATCGAGTGTAGAGACCGGTTGGACAACATGGTCGGAAAGGGAGAGGCGGCCCGCAAGTTCCGTGAGCCGACCGTCGAGCATCCCGATGGCCGATTGCCGCATGATGCCGAGCGTCTGCGCGGTGATGTCGGGGGTTACGGATGGGTTGCCATCGCGGTCGCCGCCGATCCACGAACCGAAGGTGAGAAATGGAGGGACGCGGACCGCGGTGTCGGGGTAGGCCTCGCGCAGCGCTTCTTCGAGATCGCGATAGATGCGGGGGACGACATGGACGAGCGTGGAGCCGAAGTAGACGAGACCGCCGCGCACCTCGTCGAGCACCGTCGGTGAGGCGCCCCGGATCTCGTTCGAGCTCCACAGTTCGGCGATCGTCGAGGCGAGCAGCGCCCGTGCCCGGACGGACTCGTCGGGCAGCGCGCGCCGCTCATCGAGGTCACGGATCGTCGTAAAGATGCGGCCGAGCTTGTCGATCACGGTGCGACGCCGCGCCTCGGTTGGATGGGCCGTCAGCACCAGCCGGACCATCGCGCCGTCGAGCAGCGTTTGCAGGTCGTGGGCGCTGACCCCTTCACGGGCGAGCATCCCTACCGCTTCGCGGACCGACCCGCGACGCGGCGCCGGCGCCTCGCGACCCTCGCGGGCGCGAACCCGGCGGATACGCTCGCTGTCCTCGGCGAGGTTGATGAGCTGGAAGTAGTTGGTGAAGGCGCGGATCAGGATGCGGAGTTCGTCGTTCTCCGCACCGGCGACGAGCATCGCCAGATTGTCGCCCGCAACGTCGTCGCCCGCCCGGAAGGCTTTGCCTTGGGCTCGTGCCTCTTCCTCGAGGTGAAAGGCCGGCTCACCAGCCAGGGACCGCATCACGTCGCCGAGCAAACCGGCGAGAAGGTAGACATCATCGGAGAGGGTACGTGGGGACGGCCGTCCCTGGACGTGCGTGCTCAAAGGTGAATGCGCTCCCGTCGCTGGACCGCGTCCTCAACGCGGCGGATGATCCGGTTTCGGCGGGTACACTATGCAATATCGCGGCGGATGTTGACCGACGGGTTCGCCGCACAATCACCAGTTCCTCGCGGAGTTGTGACGCAATCTTGGCACGAGCGAACGGTGACGGGGCGCAGGCGCCGTCGACCGATCCATTTGAGCGGTGGGCACGGCTGGTCTTTCGCCGCAAGTTGGCGTTCCTGCTGCTGCCGGTCCTCGTCACGCTGGCGATGTTGCCGTTGGCCGGTGGGGTGACCGAGCGGCTCTCCGCGTCGGGGTGGCTGCCCGCTGGCGCGCCATCGCATGAGGTCGAGCGCGTCTTGAAGCAGGAGTTCGGGCGGCACGGCGCCAACCACTACCTCCTGTTTCGCGATCCGACGGGCCAATTGCATGCCACCGCCCCGGAGTTCCGGCGCGAGGTGGCGCGAGCCGTGGCCCCCCTCCGCGCTGATCCGAACGTGGCCGCCATGTATACGTATGGATCGACGTCGAGCGAGGCGCTGAACGCAAAGCTGATCTCCGCCGATGGCTCCGCCAGCCTCGTCGTGATCACGCTCCGGGTCGGCGTCGTCGCGGCGACCACATCCTTTCCCGAGTTTCACTCCAAGGTCCACAGCGACCGGCTCGACGTGCGCGTCGGCGGCTGGCCGGCAATATCCGATGCGTTTCGCGAGGTCACGCTGACCGATCTCGGGCGGGCCGAGCTAATCTCGCTGCCGCTGGCGTTGATCCTTCTCCTCGTCGTTTTCGGTGGCTTGATTGCGGCGTCGTTGCCGCTGCTGATCGGCATCTTGACCATCGGCGCGACTCTCGCCAGCATTAGCCTGATCTCGCGGTTCATGGAGACGAGTATCTTCGCCGTCAATATCGCGACGATGATCGGGTTTGCGCTGGCGGTCGATTATTCGCTCTTTCTCGTGGCCCGCTTTCGTGAGGAGTTGCGCTCCCATGACGTGGAGACCGCGCTGGCACGGTCGTTGGCAACGTCCGGCCGGGCGGTGCTCTATTCCGGTCTGACGGTTGCCATCGGTATCGCTGGACTGGCGATTTTCGGTTCGCCGGCGATGATCTCGATGGGGATTGCCGGCCTGCTGGTGGTGGCGCTCGGTCTTGCCTACAGCTTCACCGCTTTGACCGCGGCGATCGCGATGCTCGGCCCGCGGATCAATGCGGCGCGGGTGCTGCCAACGGGTATCGGCATCGGCCGCCGCGGCCGTTTCTGGAGCGGTCTCGCCAGCCGGGTGATGGCCCACCCCGCCCGATTCGTCCTGCCGGTGCTGGTTGCGCTGATTCTTGCCGGCCTCCCGTTCCTGCACTACCGCGGAGCGGCGCCGACGATGGACATGCTTCCGGCCGACCGCGAGGCGCGAGGAGTCTACGACACCGTTCTTGCGGACTTCCCTGACGCCACATTGTCGCCGCTGACCGTCGTCGTGCGACCCCGGCGTGGCGCCATGACCAGTGCCGCCAACCTTCAGGACCTCGCCACGTTCAGCGACGAGGTCGCGCGCTTGCCGGGCGTGCGAAATGTGGAGACGATCTGGAACTATGTCCCGTCCGGCGTCGGCGCCTACGGGCTGTCGGGCACGCTGCTGCTCGATGAGACGCTGCGGCGGGAAGCGACGCGCTTCCTGACGGCGGATGCCGCCGTGATCGAAGTGGCGCTGGAGCGCAGCGATACCGACCCCGCCTCCCTCGATCTGGTTCAGACGCTGCGGGAGCGGGGCTACGAACTCTCACGCGGTGCCTTCGATGTCGAGGTCGGTGGGGGTGCGGCGGTCAATCTCGATCTCGCCGACAACGTCGTCTCCCGCGCGCCGTGGGCTGTGCTCGCGGTGCTGATCGTGACGTTTCTGGTGCTGTTTGCCCAGCTCGGCTCGATCCTCTTACCGCTGAAGGCGATCGTGCTCAACCTCCTCTCGCTGACCGCCTCCTATGGTGCGCTCGTCTGGATCTTTCAGGATGGGCACCTCACGGCGCTCCTCGGCTTCGAGCCGCTTGGGTACACCGTGCTGATGGTGCCGGTGATGATGTTTTGCTTTATGTTCGGGTTGAGCATGGACTACGAGGTGCTGATGCTCTCCCGCATCAAGGAGGAGTACGAGCGGCATGGCGACAACACCAGTGCCGTCACCTCCGGACTGCAGGCGACCGGCAGTGTGGTGACGAGTGCGGCGCTGATCATGTTCGTCGTCTTCGCCGCATTCGGAACGGGTCAACTGCTTATGATCCAGGCACTGGGTGTCGGCCTCGCGATTGCCGTCGCCATCGACGCCACGTTGATCAGGGCGATTCTGGTGCCGGCGATGATGCGCTTGCTCGGCGACCGCAACTGGTGGGCGCCATCATGGGCGCGCCGCAACCGCCGCGATGGGCAGGAACGAGTTTTCCCGGTCAACTCGCACCCTGCCTCGGTGGCCGCCACTCGTCCCCGATCCGAATGAGCGGGTCACCTTCCCCTATCATCCGCCGCGCCGAGCCGGAGGACGCCGCCATCATCCTGAGATGGCGACTTGAGCCATCGACCAGCCACTTTCAGCCGCTACGCCCGCGCACGGTCGATGAGTTGCGAACCAGACTCCAGCAGCGGCGATCGGAGCCGCTCGACACCACGCTCGACAGTGAGGTGCAGTGGACCATCCTCGACAACGGCATCCCGGCCGGATGGGTCAGACTGGAGGTGACCAGCCGCGAGCACAGGGTTGGTTCGGTAGGCTACACCGTGGCGACGGCTCATCGTGGGCGCGGTCTGGCGACAGCGGCACTCCACGAGGTCGCGCGGCTCGCCCTCGATCCACACGGCCTGGACCTTTGGCGACTGGAAGCCAACGTCGCCTCGGCTAACCTCGCCTCCCGCCGCGTGCTGGCGAAGGCAGGTTTCGTGCACGAGGGGCACGCCCGCGGTCTGGTGGTGATCGCTGGGGCTCGCGTCGACCACGAGCGGTACGCCCTCCTCCGCTCCGACCTTTTCTCGCACGACTGAATCAGACAGCCGTAGAATCGGCGCCAGAAGTCGCTACGATTGACATGGACCTCTGCTGAACAGTGGTGGAATGTCCTTACCCCGGCGATGCGCCGGCTTCGCCGTCGAGCGCTTCGCGCGCGATGCAGCTGCCGGGATTCTTCGGCTGCGGCCTCAGAATGACGGCTGGAGGCATTCCACCACTAATCACGCGATGGTCGGATGAATCCAGAGGAAGGACACGCCATCTATGACCTCAGTTACGCCGTCCACGGATGCGCGGACGGACGCCGAGCCGAAACCGGAGCTCTCGCCCGAGGAGTTGGCCGACCGGGAACGACCACAGGATCCCCGCATCTCCCCGGACGGCCGGGCGGTCGCGTTCACCGTCGCCCCGTTCGGCAAGAAAGAGGAGCACGGGCAGCAGGCGATCTGGTGGTCGCGGGACGGGCAGCCGGCGACGAAGTTTACGAGCGGCGACCATTTCGACCACAGTCCACGCTGGTCGCCGGACGGTGCCCGGCTGGCTTTCGTCTCCAACCGCAAGGACGAAGAGACCTCCCACCTCTACCTCGCGCCTGTCGATGGCGGCGAGGCGCAGCGACTCGGCGAGCTCGCAGGCGACTTTTCCGACGTGCTGTGGTCGCCTGATGGCTCCCATCTCGCCGTGCTGCGGCGGGACGAGGACAGAGAAGCGGAGAAGAAGCGCAAGGAGAAGGAGAAAGACGACCAGTTCGTCTACGAGGAGGATGCCAGGCGCGCGCGCGTTTGGCTGGTCGATGTCGCGTCCGGCAAGGCACGGTGTCTCACCCACGGCGACCGGCATGTCTGGCACATCGCCTGGACGCCGGACAGCCAGCGCCTCGTCGCCGTGCTGACGAACGAGCCGGTCATTAACGCCCTCTTCTCCCCGGCGACGCTCGCCGTGATTCCCGCGAGTGGCGGTCTCGCCAGGCGGATCGCCGAGTTCCCCGTGGCGCCGGGCACACCGGTCGTGCGCACCGTCGACGATCAGCTCATCGTGGCCGTGATCGCCAACGACCATCGGGCGGACCCCTCGGCGTCGGTCTGGACCGTGCCACTCGATGGCGGTGAGAGGCGCAATCTGCTGCCTGGGTATGCGGGCGCCGTCGAGAGTCTCGGCGCCATACCCGGCAGCGAGGATCAGCTCGGCCTCCTGATGGTCGAAGGGACGCACGGTGGGGTCTACCTGCTGCCGGCGGGCGGTGGAGAGCTCGCGCCATTGGCGCCAGAGCGATTTCGCGGGAAGGGGACCATCAATGGTGGCCCGTCATTCTCGGCGGATGGACGACGCATGGCGTTCATCTGGACCGACAGTGTGACGCCGGAGGAGGTCTTCATTGGCGACGTTGGCGGGGAGTCCACGGCCGTCACCGACCTCGGCAAACCGTTCGCGAACCGCCTACAGCGCGCCGAGATCGTCCGCTGGCCGAGCGACGACGGGGTCGAGATCGAGGGCGTCCTCGTCTACCCTCGCGACTACGTGGCGGGGCAACGCTATCCGCTCGTCGTGCAGATCCACGGCGGTCCATCGTGGCAGTGGGAGGACCGCGCCAACCTCAACTGGCACGACTGGGCGCAGATGCTGGCGAGCCGCGGCTACGCCGTACTGCTCCCGAATCCGCGCGGCAGCACTGGCTACGGCGCCGCATTCGAGAAGCTGCTGCAAGACGACATCGGCGGTGGTGAGTCGAAGGACCTGATCAGCGGGGCGCGCGCGATGGTCGAGCGTGGGATCGCCGACGCCGAGCGGCTCGGTATCGCCGGCTGGAGCTGGGGGGGTTACCTGACGGCGTGGACGATCACCCAGACCGACATCTTCAAAGCGGCGGTGATGGGTGCCGGGTTGGCGAACCTGATCTCCGACCACGGCGCGGGCGACATCCCGGCGGTCAACCTGCTCTACTACCCCGGCGACCCCTACGAGCAGTTCGACCACTACGCGGCGCGATCACCGCTCAAGCACGTCACCAAGGTGAAGACGCCGACGCTGATCCTCCACGGCGAGAACGACGCCCGCGTCCACATCAGCCAGGGCCAGGAGTATTACCGGGCATTGAAGACGCTCGGCGTCCCGGTCCGCTTCGTCCGCTACCCCCGCGAGGGCCACGGCATCGGCGAGCGCGCCCACCAGATCGACCTGATGAACCAGATCGTCGACTGGTTCGGGCGGTATCTCATGACCAAGTGACATGGTCGCCAGCACTCTCCTAGAGCGGGTTGCGGAGCAATTGGGCTTGTGAGAGCCTAGTGGGATGAAGCAATACTCGGTCGACCTCCGTGAGCGGCGGCTGGGAGCCATTGACGCTGGCCTCAGCCAAGCCGAGGCCAGCCGGT
>JACDBO010000142.1 GCA_013694885.1 Chloroflexia bacterium
GGGGCTGCTGGTGCCGGTGGTCAGGCCGCCGATGGCGCGGGGCGGGGGGGTGACCGTCTGGTCGCGACGTTGCTCGCGCCAGGCGAACAGCTCGCGGCGACGCTCGCGCTCGCGCTCGAACGCGACGATCTGTTCGGTCAACGTGTCCGGGTCAGCGTCGGACCAGTCGAGGTTGTAGGCGCCCCATTTCTTTTCTAGATCGATCACGGTGCTCAAGGAGGCGTGTTCGGCGTGCTCGGCACCGTCTATCGCCAGCGCATACGCCCGCTGGTCGTGTCCCAGATCGGCGCGGATGGATTGCCGGACAGCGGCGACCGACTGGCCTCGGTACTCCGGGTGCCACTCGAACCGCTCGCCCGCGGCGTCGCCTTCGGCCGATTCCAGCATCCGCTCGCTTTGGTCCATGTCGTCCTCCAGGAGCCGGCTCGCCGTGCCAGTTAGAAGCGGTCGGCCGGATAGATATACGGGAACCGTCTCGGAAAGAGGGCAACGAGCATCTCCGCCGCCGCGCCGTCGACACCGGATAGCCGTGCCAAGTACTCGGCAGGCGGCATGCCACCGAACACGAGCCGCGCTAGATCGCCCGGAGAGATCGACGCCGTCATCACCGAACTGTCAGCCGGCGCGGTGCCGGCGATCGTCACCTCGCCGTCGACAAAGGCCAGCGCGACGCGCTCCTCGCCGGTATCGATGAGCAGACGCCCACGAAAGTGATTGCTCGCGGCTCCCCAGAGCCGCGCCAGTTCGGGCTGGATTGACCGGAGCAGGGATTCCGCGCCGACGACGCGCCCCATGAACTCACCATCGCGAGAAGAGTGCTGACAGGCCAGGCTGGTGCGCAGCATGGCCGCTAATGCAACATGCCCATCCGGTGGGATCGCCAACTCGATCCGGTCCTGCCGCAGCTCACGCGCCCACACGCCACAGCTATCGAGCAGCGCGTCGGCCGCGGGTGGCGTGAGCGCGAATGCTTCGGCGATCTTCAGCCCACCCGGCGACCAACGCTCCCAATGCGACATCCACCAGCAGCCTTTTGCTTGCCAAGCGTAGGCAACGAGCGCCCCGTCGTCGTCTCCAACGACACAACATTCATCGTCGCCACGTTCGACCCCCTGGCAGAGGCGCCCCCATGCGACCCCGGTCTCAGCGCGGATCAGTGCGGCGGTCGCTTCGGCGGTGCAGCGATCGTAGAGGGTGCGGATCGCCGGCAAGTCGTCCGCCTGAGCCTGCCGGGCACGCCAGCCACCAGGGTGCTCCTTGAGTTCGTCCAAGTCACGCAGCTGGATGGACGACTCTGGGCCGAGCGTGGCGTAGCCGAACTTCGGGTAAAAATCGCTGATGCCGTACAAGGTCGAGACCGCCGCCGGACCTTCGCGCATCCGGGCAACGGCTGCCTCCATGACGCGCCGCGAGTGGCCCTGGTGGCGGTGCGACTCGTCGGTGGCGACATCGCCGATGCCGTCCATGCGAATGGTGGCGACGCCGTAGCGCAGCGACATCGGGATGATGAATGCCCGGCTGATGTCCTGGTCGTCCAGCGTCAGGGCGACCTTGGTCCAGCCGTTCTCCTGCTCGACCAACCGCAGCTTGGGTTCCGCCGGCCGGTTCTGATTGACCGCGACTCCAGTCCGCGAGGTCATCGCCTTCTCCCTCATGGTGACTCACGGCGCCGCAACGAGCGAGCCGGTGCGGAAGGGTACCGCACCGTGGCCATCCGAGAGCGACGACGATGACAGGATATGCACGTTCGTTCTACGCTACACAGCGGAGACGACATCGCGGACGCGGGCGAACGCCGCTCCCGCGGGACGGGTCACGACGACGAAGGGGTCTCGGAGTAAAGCGGTTCAACAAAAGGAGCACTGCGGATGTCACCATTTGCGGTCATTATTCTGCTGCTGATCGTGCTTCTGGTCGCCCTGGTGGTGTTCCGGCAGGGGCGGATGGGGAGCGGTAACGCGCGTCGCCCCAAAGGGAGGCAGGCTGAATCTTCGTCGTACTCCTCTCCTATGATTTACAGCGGCGGAGGGGACGGCGGGGCGCGCGGTGAGACCGGCTCCGGCGGATCCAAGGGCGATTCGGGACCTTCGCCCGACTCCACCCCGGCGGCGGGGAGCGGAAGCGACAGTGGGAGCAGCGGTGGCAATGGCGGAGGCGGCGGAGGCGGGAGCAGTAATTAGCCGCCTCTTGACGAATCCTTCTTCTCTACGTTCGTCGCGGCGAACGCCCACCCAGGCCGCGTAAGTCAACGATCACGTTCCCTGGGAGGTGTTGTGGAAATGGCCGGCCGCGCCGTTCGTCACCCAATCAAAGCCGATCTTGACAGCGCTGTCTGTGTGGTGCGGGCGCACCTGCCGAGGTCGCCGCTGCTGCCGAGTCCGGCACTGGGCGCGGGGGTG
Organism: Chloroflexia bacterium; assembly: GCA_013694885.1. Taxonomy (GTDB): domain Bacteria; phylum Chloroflexota; class Chloroflexia; order Thermomicrobiales; family UBA6265; genus JACDBO01. The sequence continues at coordinate 2,400 of JACDBO010000142.1, forward strand.
TGGCTGAAGGTGGAGACGATGCAGCCGAGCGGCGCCTTCAAGGTGCGTGGCGCGCTGGCGGCGTTAAGTGCGGTCACCGCTGAGGGAACGACGCGCATCGTGACCGCCTCGGCGGGGAACCACGCGCTTGGTGTCGCGTGGGCGGCGGAGCGGCTCGGTATCAGCGCCACCGTGGTCGTGGCGGCGACAGCGTCGCCGGCCAAGTTGAACGCGCTGGCGACGCTGCCGATCGAGCTGGTGCTCCACGGCGAGAGCTACGACGAGGCCGAGGCGCACGGTCTGGCGCTGAGTCGGGAAGGCGCGGTCTATGTCTCGCCGTACAACGACCCGCTCGTCATCGCCGGCCAGGCGACGATCGGGCATGAGGTCGTGTCGCAGATTCGGGAAGGCGGCGTCCCGGCGAGCGGACCGCTGACGATCGTGGCGGGTATCGGCGGTGGCGGACTGGTCGCCGGGTTGGCGCTGTGGGCCGCGCAAGACCGCCTCCGGCGCCCCGAGGGAGCAATCCGCATCGTCGGAATCGAGGCCGAGCGCTCGCGGGCGATGACGGCGGCGGTGAATGCGGGCGGCACCGTCACGGTCGAGGTCGGGGCGACGCTGGCCGACGGATTGGCCGGTAATCTCGAACCGGACTCCGTCACGGTGCCGATCATCCGCGACCACGAGGTCGCGCTGATCGCCGTGAGCGAGGCGGAGATCGAGGACGCGATGCGCTGGTTGGCTCGCGAGCACGGGCTGGTCGTCGAAGGGGCCGGTGCGGCCGGTGTCGCGGCGCTGCTCGGCGGCAAGCTGGCGATTGACGATGGGGGCCAGACCGTGGTCGTGCTCACCGGCCGCAACATCGCTCTCGACAGGTACGCCGAGGTGTTGGGG
>JACDBO010000443.1 GCA_013694885.1 Chloroflexia bacterium
TCGAGAGTGGGTGCGGCTCGATCGGGATCACGAGTTCCCGGATCGCGACCAGAATGTTGATCGAGATGATGTTCAGCGCCGGTGGCGAGTCGACGAGAACGTAGTCGTACCGGGAGAGATTGGCGGCGCGCAACCGGTGGTCGAGCTGACGTTCCCGCTCGAGCACGTTGAGCAGTTCGAGTTCGGCGGCGGCGAGGTCGGGGTGGGAGGGCGCGATAGCGACCCCGGCGATTGAGGTCGGCACGGCGACATCGGCGATGCCGACGCGCTCGTCGAGCAAGAGGTCGTAAACGGAGAGCGGGAGCGCGGCGACGTCGGTGCCGGTCGCCATCGTCAGGCTCGCCTGCGGGTCGAGGTCCACCATCAGCACCCTGCCGCCGCGCTCGGCCAGCGCGGCGGCGACGTTGAGCGTGCTGGTCGTCTTGGCGGTGCCGCCCTTTTGATTGAAGAAAGCAATGAGGCGGGTCATCGGCTGGTATCCTGGGTGGCGACTGACATGTCCGTACAGTGCGTCAGAGCAGGATAGCAAGGAGCGGCGAGCCGTGACAAGCGAGTGACCGGGCGTTGAGAGACAGGGATGACATCCCACATGCAAGGCGTTTCCAGGTATCGCGATCAACTCACCTCGTCATACAAGCGACGAGAACCGAGTGTTTCGTGCGGCGATCGAGCGAACGATGGGAACGGGGGCTACACCGTGACAGACCATATGCATCGGTCCGCCGGGCATGAGGAGCGGCCGGAAAGACTCAAGGCGAGAGGATTCTCCGACAACTCCGATCTCCGACCTTCCAGCTATGGACGCGCTGACATCGGGGAGAGTATGTCCGCTATCGCCAATCTGCTGACGGTCATCAAGGGCGAGGCCCAGTTGCTCGCCCGTTCAGTCACCACAGAGGGTCACGTCTCCAGGGACAGCGGGCGAATGCGGCTCTCCGTTATCGTCGCGATGGTCGATCAGGCGTCGGTCGAGCTTCAGCGGCTAGCGCCACGCCAACTTCAACAGGCGCACCGTTCTCGCCCAGGTTCGCTCACTGGAACCGTGCGACGAGTCATCGCTCCAGAGTCCTGAACGATGACTCAGTGACCACGCACCGAGGTCGGCGTAACCCGCACCGCGACCGAGTACATGCTGGCAAACCTCTCCGGCGTCGATCCTAACTGATCGATACCGCGCTCGTACTTGGCGATATAGTCCGCCACCTGACTGGCGGGCGGTGCATCGCCCAAAATCTCCGCGGTTCCAGTCATCACGACGACATCGCCTCCCTGACTCGTGCAGTTGAAGTTGAGCGATACCCGTGGATTCGCCGCAATGTTGCGCAGCTTCGGCGTGTCTGGCTGGGAATAGACGAGTAGGCTGCCGTCCTGCCACAAGAACCAGACCGGACTCGGCTGTGGCGCCCCGCCGGTACGGCTCGTCGTCAGCCAAACCACGCTATCTTCGGCAAGGTGACGCAGGGTTCGCTGCCCAAACCCACTCGATTGGTCAATGGTGAACATGTCGTTTTTCTCCTGACCTGGATCGCGGCACAACTCGCAGCATCCACGCTACAAAGCGACAGCCGCTACGGTGCGGGGCGGCATCGCTCTTGACTATATGGCCGCGGGGCAATTCTGCTCGACGCTCATGAGGAGCACCAATCAATGGTTTCGCGACATCATAGCCGACGTGCGTTCGTCGGTCGATCCACACTTGTCTCGGGCGCGGCGCTGGCCGGTCTCCATGGTCTCGGCGCCCGAGCGAGCCTCGCGCAGTCCACTCCAGGGGCCGCGTCCGCGACTCCGCTCTCGGCGGAGAACCGGGAGGGTGAGTTTCTTGAGCGGGATGGCGCCCGTATCTTCTACCAGGTCACGGGCGAAGGCGATCCAATACTCCTCCTGCACGGTTACCCGCTCTCCGGCTCCCTGTTCGACCGCAACCGGGACGCGCTCGCCGAGTCGTATCAGGTCATCACCGTCGATCATCGTGGCTATGGTGAGAGCGAAACCGACGAAGTGCCAGACTCGATTGCGATCTACGCCGAGGACGCCCTCGCGGTGCTGGACTAGCTCGAAGTGGATCAGGCGATCATCGGCGGGATGTCGATGGGCGGCCCGATCACTTTCGAGATGTATCAGCAGGCGCCGGATCGCTTCCGCGGCATGATCTTGATCGACACCAACGCCGCCGCCGCGCCGCCCTTCGAGGCCGGTCAGTGGCGCGGAGCCGACGAGATGATCACGATGATGGGGAGCGTCGAGGCAATCCTGCCACTCCTGCTGCCCACGATGCTGACGGGCGCCACGCGCCAGGACGAACCGGACCTCGTCGAGTTTCTGAGCAATGTGGTCTTGTCGGCGTCCACGCCGGCGGCACTCGGCGGCGCGCGTGCGTTGGCCGGGCGCGAAGCCTACACCGAGGTGCTCGGCACGATCGAGGTCCCGACGCTCGTGCTCGTCGGCGCGGAGGATGCCCTCTATTCCTTCGAGATCTCCACGATGATGCAAGAGGCGATTTCAGACTCGGAACTCGTCGTCATCCCGGGCGCCGCCCACGCCGCGATCCTCGAAGCCGCCGACGAGGCCAACCAGGCGATCCTGGACTGGGCCGGCGGCATCGCGTAGCCACTCTTCCTTGCAACGCTTGAGCTTCGTTCCCCTCTCCCAGACTTGGGGGAGGGGGCAAGTGGCGCGCCAGCGCCGGGGTGAGGGCTTCCCGTCAAGCGGCGCTCTCCCCCGCTACCCTGCCGCTTCCCCATCGCCGGGGTGGAGGAGGCCGAGGTCGAGGAGTTGCCGGGTCAGGAAGGCGTTGTTGGCGAGGATGAGCTTGATGGCATAGGTAGAGGCGGCTTCGGCGGCGGCGAAACCAGGAGAAGCCAGCTCATCGGTAATCGACGCGCCGCTCTGCTCGGCCGCCTCGGCGGCTTCCTCGCGCAACAGGTCGTGGAGGTAGCCGTAGAGTTCTTCCTCTTTCATGCCCAGCGCGTCCATTCCGGATTCGTCACTCAACGGTTCATCCTCCCTTGCAACTCGGTATGGGCGACCGGCGGCATGCTTGTGCGTTGAGCACGAACCGGCGGTAACCAGCGACTACGACATGTGATGCACCGGGGCAGCGGTTGAACCCGGCGCAAACCTTGCTATACTCGGTCTGCCTGCAAGTTCGTCACCGACGAGCGCCGTGCGATCACAGCGGGCCCAGCCACGAACAACTTATCCAGGCCCCGCGTTTTGCCACGGGGGAGGAGCTTGTCGCATGACCTACGTCATCGCGCAACCGTGCATTGGGACCAAGGACGCCTCATGCGTGGAAGTCTGCCCGGTCGACTGCATCCACTCGAACGACGACCAGGAGCAGTATTTCATCAACCCCGCCGAGTGCATCGACTGCGGCGTCTGCGCCGAAGTCTGCCCCGTCGAGGCCATCTTCTTCGAAGACGACCTCCCCGAGCAATTCGCCGACTTCAAGCCCAAAAACGCCGCCTACTTCGAATAGGGGATAGGGGATAGGGG
>JACDBO010000177.1 GCA_013694885.1 Chloroflexia bacterium
GATACTGCCCCACGGTGAGCCAGCCGCGGCGGCGACCGCGGCCGCCCGCGCCCGAATCTCGGCAGCATCCGCGCTCTCGGTCAGCGGCAGCACAGCAGCAAGCTCGAGCCCGTCGGTCAGCACGCGCGGCGCGTCGAGGAGGAGGACGTTGGGAAGGCGAACGTGTCGCTCCGGGCGCGTGCCGACGACCGTCACCCCTGACCGGAGCACCCGTGCCGATGCGCCGGCGTTTGCCGCCTCCGCGCCGAGCACCGCGGTGCGAGGGTTGACCAGCAGCAGCGCCGCGAAGGTTCGGGCGAGCGAACGGGTAATCAATGCGGTCGCGGCCGCGTAGGCGAGCGAGAGCGGCCCCACGGCTCGGACATATCGGTCATAGACCGAGTCCGCGACGAGACCAGAACGGGGCTTCGGCATGAACGGCGGGCCGCTCTGCAGCTCCAATAGGAACGGTCCGCCGTGGAGCGGCATGCCGGCGGTGACCACGACACCCGGGGTGACCGGCACGGGGAGGCCATCGGGGCCCGCCGCGGTGCCGGTCCCTTCAACGACTCTGGCCGCGAGCGGAGTTCTCTCACCCGCCTCGAGGAGGGTAACGGTGCCTGGTTGCGGTGAGCCCGTATGCTCTCGCCGCTCCTCATAGCCGCGCCATGTCTCTCGCCGCGCCCGCGCCTCCGTGAAGAGGCGGAATGCCTCAAGTCCGGTGAGCGCGAGACCCAGCGGACTGCCGGCGAGGGTCAGGCTCACGATGCTGGCCGCCGTGAACGCGAGATCGGCGACGTCCGGTCCCAGGAGTCCGCGCAGTCCGCTCCGAACAGAGGGGAAGCCTTGCAGAATGCCGATCATGCCGGCGACGGCGGCCGGCCTGGTTCCACCCACCGGCGGCCCCTGGGCGCCAACCAGTCGCCGGCCAGCGAGCAGGCCGATCCCAAGGGCCGCGCCAACTGTCCGGGTCGCACTCCTGACCAACGGCCCCGGCTCGAGCGGATGGGTCGGCCGGTCCTCGCCTGGGAGCGCCGGGAGTTCCAAATCCGCCACGTCGGCCACCACATCGGCAAAGGCCATCGCATCGTCCGCAATTTCCACGAGCACCCGACCGGTGAGTGCACTCGCGGTCGCCCGCTGCACTCCTGGTCGGCGCTCCAGGTGCTCCACGACGCGGCGAGCCAGATCCGGATCGCGGTCCAGGCCCCGGACCGCGATGCGCACGCGTCTCGTCTGTCCCCGTCGTTCCCGGAGCGCGGGCGGAAACCCCAGTTCCTGGTCCCAGCCATCAGCGTCGGTCGCCTCCGGCTCCAGCGTTTGCACCGCGCGCAAGATGGCCTGCTCATCCGTGGCTCCCGGGTCGAAGTGGATCAGCGCATTGCCGGTGAGGGGGTTGACCTGTGCGCTCCGTACGCCCGGGGCTCGACGGAGCTGAGCTTCGATATGGTGCTGCCCCCATCCGGACCACCCCGATAGGTGCACCCGGACCCGGCCTGGGACGGCATGAACAAGACGGATATCCTCGCCAACAAGCGCGTTCATCGAGTCATCCATCCTGGCACTGAGCCGCTCCCTCGATCATGCCCGTGGCCCGGCATTGCCCAGCCCTTCCCCGACGTATCGCCATGAATGACGAGCGGGACGCATCTCAGCGTCCCGCTCCTGATCCTGCTGTAACACCACAAGGGACGCGACCAAGCCCGATAGCTCGGCACCGACCCGGCGCTACGGCCGTCTCTCACGGTGAATGCTCTGCGCCTCCGCCCATATGTCCTCAGCTTCCTCACGCGCGAGGGCCGCCATCCTTCGGAGGCGCAGGCCTGCCAGGGATGCGACGTAGCCGACGCGCTGCCCGATGCGGCCCACCAACTCCTCGGCTCGCTCCGTCGCCGCGCGATCTGGACGTTCGTCTTCGGCCTCGTGCGTCAAGGTTGGCCCCCTTCGCCCTGCAGGCCACCTGCGGCCTGGTCCGGCGCATCCAGATCAGCCTGCACCGCCGAGGGAGCAGCCTGCCGGGCACCCCGCGCGGCACCTCTGGTGAAAGCGGTGATCGCGTCGCCGGCGGTCAGCGCTCCCGCTAGTCCGTAGACTGCACCACGCCGCAACAAGCGCCGCGCTCGCGGCGAGAAGGCGACCGCCGTCGCTGCAATCGCAACCGCAACCTCAGACTCCAGATACTCTTCGAGCGCCATGTCGCACCTCCACGTCGAGCAAGGCCCATCATTGTCATTGTAGGTGTGTGCGAGACAACCTGGCGTCGTTGGGGTCTGGCCCCGGGTAGCCAAGCGCGGCGTCCAGCCGCGCCTGCAGCGCCACTGAGACGTGGTGCTCCAGCCGCTCGGCCTCGCCGTGGGCCTCGTCCAGCGGGAAGCCAAGCGACTCCACCAGATAGCGCTCGATGAGGCGGTGGCGGCGTATAACAGCGAGAGCGACCTGTTCACCCTTGGCCGTTAGCTTCACCCCTTGGTAGCGGGTGTGGTGCGCCAGGCCCAACTCGTGCAGCCGTTTGACCATGTTCGTGACGGAGGGGCTCGAAACGACGAGCTCCTCCGCCAGCCGCTGGGTCGTCACCGGGCCAGCCTCGCCCCACAGGTGGTAGATCCCCTTGAGGTAGTCCTCCATCGCTGGCGTGACCTGCACGACGCTCACGTCCCGCGCCATGCCCTCGCCTGGCGCGTTCACGCCGCCACCAACAGTCCGGTCAGGTACATCACTGCGATCCCCGCCGTGACGCCGCCGAAGGTCGTCCAGGTCAGCGCCGGCTCATCGGCCTTCGCCTGACTGCGGACGATCAGCCGGCCGACCTCGACGATCACCTGGAGGATCGCCCCGATGCCGACGGCAAGGAAGATCGTCGTCCAGAAGGGCGAGTAGGTGAACGCGCCGATCCAGGTGCCGAGGATCGCCGGCCCACCGGCGATGGCGGCCAACGCCGCGAAATGGGCCAGGCTCGGGCGGCGTTCGCCGACTACCGGCGCGGCAATGCCGACCCCCTCGGTGACGTTGTGCAACGTGAAGCCGAGGATGAGGAAGACGCCGAGCGCCACCTCCCCGATGGCGAAGGCGCTCCCGATTGCCAGCCCCTCCCCAAGGTTGTGGAGGCCGATGCCGACCGCGATCCGGTATGCGAGGGCCAGCCCACCCGACTCGCCAGTCCGACCGCGCAACGAGTTGCCAATGACCACCAGCAGCGCCGCCGTCAGCAGTGCCAGGAGCGGGACCAGGACTGGGGCATCGAGGGCTCCCGCCACCCCCAGGGCGATCTCCTGCGCCTCCCCCCACATGTCGACCACCAGGAAGACGAGGAGGCCGACGGTCAGCGCGAGGACGAAGTTCATGCCTCTGCGGCCGAGCCGGCGCATGGATGGGTACCAGAGCAGGCCGAGCGCCACCGGCACGATGCCGACGTAGAGCCCGACCAAGCCGAACTGGACGACGCTCGCCCGATCGGCGTCCGGGCTCTCGATCGCGACCGGGATCTCCGCCTCGAAGACCACGCCGGTCTCGCTCACTAGCGCGATCCCGTGCGCCTCGTCCTGAACCCAAGGATAGGGGATGGTGACTGTGGCCGAGTCGCGGCGATCGAGGGTGGGTCCAGGGTCGATCTCGTACTGCCAGTAGGCCTCGTCGACGAGCACTTGGGCGATGGTGACCGGGTCCGGGCCGTCGTTGACGACCTCCAGCTCGATCAGCCCCGGCTCAGGCAGCGTGACCCGCTGGACATTCAGCGTCTCGATCGGCGGGACGTTGCGCTCGCCCAGCCCGGCGTCGGTCGTGACGATCAGGGCCAACACTCCCGCCAAGAGGGCGAGCGGCAGGAGCGCGAGCAGGATAGCCTGTGGGGTGAAGCCCGTGCGCTGGTCGCCGTGCTCGGCGCGATGGCGTGGGGGGACGGTTGTGTGCGCCATGAGGGTCCTCCGGTCCTTCCTGTCACGGTCGACAGCCGCTAGCGAACGTCGAAGAGGCTCATCCAGCCCAACTCGGCGAACTCCGAGACGTGGGCATGGAACATGTAGTGGCCGGGCTCGTGGTCCTTGTAGCTAAATTCCAGGATGCCCCGCTGGCCCTGCATCTGGGCGACCGTGTCAACCGTGCGCAGCGTCGGCTCCAGCGTCGTGCCGGTGTCGTAGTAGTCGAAGAAGTTGGCGTGGAGGTGGAGGGAGTTGGACAGGTCGAACTCAACGAGGTTGCTCAGGTAGATGCGGACCGGTCGCGTCCGGTCGATGGGGATCGGGTGCTTCATGTAGTGGAAGGCGACCGAGTTGATGGCATAGACCTCGTTGCCGGCGTCGAAGTTCGTGTCGAAGGCGTTCATCACCATCACCAACTCCTGCCAGGCGTCGAATTCCGGGTGGTCCGGGTGACGGGTTTTGGCACGGTCGCCGTGCCGGGCCGGGTCGGGGTTGATGATGAAGGCGCCGTAGAGGCCTTTGTGGATGTGGCGCTTGAGCGGCGTGCTGTGGCAGTGGTAGAGGTGGCAGCCAAAGGGTTTGGCCGTGAACTCGTAGACGTGCGTCTCGCCCGGCAGCACTTCCCCGCGGCCGATGCCGGTGACGCCGTCGTGGAAGGCGCTGTGGACACCGTGGAAGTGGATCGTGTGCGGGTGGGTGCTGCCATTGACGAAGTGGACGCGCAGGCGCTCACCCTCGTTCGCCCGCAGCGTCGGCCCCGGCACCTGACCGTTGTAGGTCCAGGCCGGGAAGAAGACCCCCGGCGCGATCTCGATCTCCCGCTCGCTGGCGCCGAGCCGCCACTCGCGAACAATGGTGCCATCGGCCATCCGCGTCGTCTCACCGTAGTCGAAGTCGCGCACGAATGCCGACGGATCGACCTTGAAGCCCGCGAGATCGACATCGCCGATGGTGGCGCTGGGGCTGTGGCCGGCGTGCCGGCTGGCTTGCTCCAGCTCATGCGTGGCCCCCGGCGTTGGCGTGGCAGCGATGTCGGCAACGGCTGTCCCGATGCCGCCGCGCGGCAGAAGGAACGGTGTCGCGGCGGCAGCTCCCGCCAGCGCGCCGCTGCCTGCACCGAGACGGAGGAGCGCCCGTCGATTCAGTCCTGGTCGGTTCATGGCTCGTTCCCTTCGCTGTCTCTCAGTATCACCGTTGTGCAAAGAATACTTTTGCTTATAGCAAAAATCAATATAGTTATAACTAAACCCTGCGGTTCAACTCGACTGAGGGCAACTCGTCAGAGGAAGGGGAGCTTCTAGAGAGGAGCGTTTTCAGAATTGCAGACGGCTGTGTGGCGGCTAGGATTGCCAGCTATAGGAGCTCGGCGCCCGCATGCCATCAAGCTTAGGCATGATGGCGCTCCCAGCCGGTCGTAGCTGGAAAGCGCTTGAAAATCTGCCCAGCGGCTGCTCCTGGCTCTGCCGCCGGATCGTCTGTGAAGGAAGAGGACGGCCACCCACATTGAGGTCAGCATTGCCCTCGACGTTCTTGGCGTCGAAGAAGAGTTCCTCGCCCCACACCAAGTCCGCCTCCCGGCACAGGTCACCGACCCGCTCGCAGAAATGCTCAAAGGCGCCGAGACCGAGGCGACGCCGGATCGGGATCAGGCTGGAGCGGTTGGGCAGCGGCTCGTCCATACAGTAGCCGAGGTACCAGCGGTGGGTCAGTTGGGCGCTGGCAATCTCGATGAGCCGGCGCACGAGGCGGATGCCCTCGAAGAACATGACCAGCTGCAGCTTGAAGAAGACGCCCGGGTGGCCCTTGGCCTCGCTCGGCACTCCCGTCCTGCGCTCAGTCGTAGACGAAGCTCGGACCCAGCGTGGTTTCCAGATGGCGATAGAAATATTTAGCCGTCCCGCGCCCGCCGCAGCCGCTCCCAGAAGAGACGGTCGGCATCCATCCGGGCCGAGCGGGCGGCGGCTGCCAGCGGGTGGACCGGGCCGCGCCCCGTCCACTGCTTGCCGTCGGCGATCGCCCGCCGCTCCAGCGCGATCGCGATCGTCTGGGCGATGAGCAGATCCTCGTCGCCGGCTTGGAGGTCGAGCGCTGTGCCGTCGTCGGCCGGCACGGTGCGGTGCGTCAGGTGCTCGAGCCGCCAGCCGCCGGTGCGCGGCGCCGGCTGGGCCAGCACCAACTCCTGCCCCCAGACCCGCCAGGTGGCGTCGCCGGGCGGGCCGGTCGGCACCGGGGTCTGCTCCAGCGGCCCTTCCCAAACTCCAAACGAGTCGTCATCGTGTAGATCCTCCTCAGATCGATGCGTGCAGGGCGCAGGTGCGCCCGGTCAATCCGCGTCCAGCGGCGCGGTCTCTTCGCCGCGGTCGGTCCAGCGGAGGGTGACGACGGGTCGATTGTGTCCACAACCACCTGCATTGGCACCACTTCTATGACCGCTCGACGCGGGCAGCGGGCCTCGTCTCTGACGGAGTCTTCCACCTGGTCTCGACCACCCTGGTTGGGATCGGCTTGTATTGGGCCATGGCGGTGATCTGCGCCAACCGAGCGGACGCGGGGAATGGAATGCTGCGCCGGTTTACAGCCGGTATCCTGCTCGGGCTCGGTGGGTTCAATCTCTACGACGGCACGATCCAGCACAAGGTCCTGCGCCTCCATCAGGTCCGTCCCGCGGCTGAGCACTGGCTTCCCTATGACCTCGCATTCATTGGGCTGGCGCTGATCGTGCTTGTCAGCGGGATCGTCCTGCTTCGTTTCATCCACTCGCGTGAGATGCCGACGAGCTAGTGGACCATGGGGGGCTATGATCGACGCTGGTCGACGGGACGGTCGACGACCTGACCCTGCTCATCTCGCCTGAGGCATCGCTCGGCGACTCCCTGCAATGGCCCAGCCGACACAGAGCAGTATGTTGAGCAGGGCATCCGCCAGGTAGATTCGTCCAATGCGTTTGCGGGCGACGTAGACAACGTCGATCGTGGCCAGACCCGCGCTCGACCCTACGGCCAGACCAACCATCTCCGCGCTGACCCGCTGCCGGAGTCCCGCCGCTGCGAGCACCGCGCCGATCACCGCGGTGAGAACGCCGACTGTTTGCACTAACCAAGTATCGACCTTCCGGCCGGTCACGGCTTGGAAGGAGCGCATCCCTATGAGCGGCCAGATCCCGGTGACGAGAAAGTAGAGCGCCTGGACTATCCAGACCCGTCGTACCCATGGCTGGGCGGCTCCTGTCCTTCCTCGATCTACGCCTTTGAGCATCGGAGACACGCCTCCTCGTGCGATGTTCAGGCAGCGGGCGGGTTGGTTCAGACGGTTCCCGCGTTAACGATTCTCACGGACGTAGATCTTGACCCGTGCGAGTGGGCGCGGACAATGGCGGCAGGTGACCAGGTCACGTGCGCACCAGGAGGACCAGCTGGTGCCAACTGGCCAGCGCGTGCGAGATCAAGCGCCAGACCGGGACGATCCCGGACGGCGTGCATTCTGGCACGGGCAATGCCGGGCGCAAAGGAGGGGGTGTGCTGACCGCAGCGCTCTAGGGCGTATTAGCGAGTGCGGGGTTCCTCGTCGGCGTCGTCATCGGCCTGGTCTCCTCGCCAGCGCGGCGGGTGATCGCCGCGGTGATCGCCTTCGGCAGCGGCGTCCTGGTCTCCCCCCTCACCTTCGAACTGATGGAGGAGGCGTTCGCGGAAGGGAGTCCGACCTTTGCCATCGGCGGCTTCCTGTTCGGGGCCGTGATCTACGTCGCCGTCGTCCTCCTCCTGGATCGGCTGGCGGAGCGGTCTCCACGGCGAGAGGGGCGCGACCCACAGGACGTGGTGCCAGGGGCACAACGGGTCCCCGAGACGAAGGAGCAGGCGGCGGTCAGTGGGATGGCGCTGCTGGTTGGGGCGGTGATCGACGGCATCCCGGAGAACACCGCGATCTGTGTCGGCCTGGGCGCCGAGGGGCAGGGTCTGGGTCCGGTGCTGCTCGGCGCGGTCCTCCTCGGCAACGTGCCTGAGATCATTGCCAGCGCCGTCGGGATGCGCGAGGAGGGGCGGTCCCGCGCCTACGTCCTCGCCGTCTGGGGCGCGGTGGTGATCGCCTGCACAGGGGCCACCGTGCCGGGCTACGCCCTGCTTGGCGACCTCTCGGCCAACCTCGTCGGTGCCCTGCTGGCGTTGACGGCTGGTGGCATCTTGGCCATGCTGGCCGACACGATGATGCCAGAGGCGTTCGCCAATGGCGAACCGGTCGTGGCGCTGGCCACCGCGGTCGGCTTCGCGTGTGCCTTCCTGCTGTCTCACCTGACTGGCTAGCCATCCGCGCGGTGGACGACCGACGATGGTGCCCCCATGAGTGCCAGGACACGACACCCAACCGACGCGTTGATGCATTGTCGCAGCGTGGAGGAGCGGTGAGTCTCGACCCAGAACGCGATCTGGTGATACGTCCGGTGTTCATTTAGTAGGAGCTCGCGAGCCGGCCGGACATCGCCGGGGACGGAGGTCTCGCCGCATCGATCCGGCAGGCGATGGACCATCGGCACCTCGGTGATAATGCCGCATTCGCGCTCACGGCAGACGAGCCGGTGAGGGTCGTCACCGTGCTGCAGGACGGGCACGGCGACACCGATCCCGACTGAGACGCCCCTTGAGAGGGCTCAGTCTTTACCCTTGCCGAACATCAGAACCTTGCGCTCCAGGTCGAATGTCGCGCCCTCGCTCCGCGCCCACAGTGCTAACAAGACATCGGCGTCGTCCGCCGTGGGGCGCAGCACATACTCCTCCGCCCCGTTGTCGAGGATCAACTGGATCGTGAAGGCACCGGGCGTACCCCGCTCCGTCTCGGTCCAGGCGGCGTGGAGTTGGGTGACTCGCCGGACCTGGATCAGCTGCTCGGTGCGCTCCTCGCGCACGTCGCGTTCGTCCATCCGTGACTCCTATCGTACGAGGACGCTGCCCCGGATGAATCTGCCGCTCCTATTCAGCGCGCACGGCGCGGTGAGGTGCACGTTGCACCCCACCGGGCCGACAACCCCGCGGGACTGGCTGCTACCCAGCACGCAGCCGCCCCTGCTGGGCGAACTGGTCCAGTTGCTGCAGGAGCCGACGTGCCGCCTGTTCGTCCTGCTGGCGCAGCTCCTGCCAGATCGGATCGTTGGCCTGTCCATCCGCCTCGTACTTGTCATAGGCGGCAAGTCCGTGAAGCTTCGCTGCGAGGGCCGCGATCAGGTTGTAGATCTCGTTATCGACGATCGTGGTCTCCCGCCCGGAGCTTGTCTCGCTGGCACTCATCGCATTGTCTCCTTGCTGCTCGTTGCTGACCCGACGTCGCCGATGCCGGGCAGGGATGGAGTTAGCAAGGAGCGTGCCGGCAGGCGCCCCCGCGTCGGTTGATCGCGTCCCTGGGCAAGTTTCGTGTGGTGTTCGCCGAGCGCCAACCGAGTCGATGCTCACCTGCCGAGGACCCCATCCGGCCGCCCACCAACGTTGGGGACCTCGGGCGTGGGCGTGAGC
>JACDBO010000204.1 GCA_013694885.1 Chloroflexia bacterium
TTCGACGACATCCGCTTCCGCACCGCCGCCGACCGGATGCCGCGCGTGCTCGCGGAGCTTGCGGCGCGCCGCGCGCGCGTCGAAGAGTTGGCGGCGAGCGGCGAGCCGGTACCGATGCCCGCTCTCCAAGCGCCGGTGCCACGCCCGCCGAAGCTGATCGCTGCCTTTGGCAACTACCGCGAGGGGTCGGACCGCGAGCGCCAGACGCAGGACATGTTCCTGGAGAGTCCCGATTCGATGATCGGCCCCGATGGCACCGTCGTGCTGCCGAATCACCCCGCAGACATCTTCCACCACGAAGCCGAACTGGCGCTGGTGATCGGCCGCCGCGTGAAGGACCTGCCGGCCGACGACCGCGCCCTCGATGCCCTGGCCGGCTACACCTGCGCCATCGATGTCTCGGCACGGGGCCTGGGGCGTGTCGGCCCGAGCCGCATCGGCAAGTCGTTCGACACGTTCACGCCGCTCGGCCCGGCGATCGTGACGACCGATGAGGTCCCCGATCCGCAGAACTTGCGGGTGACGATGGCGATCAACGGCGAGGTGCGGCAGGACTATTCGACGAGCGACATGGAGTACCGCGTCGTCGAGGTGCTGGCCTTCATCAGCTCCTACATGACGCTGGTTCCTGGCGATGTCCTCATGTGCGGCACGAACCACCAGGGTCTGGGCGCGCTCCAGGACGGAGACCGGGTCGAGATGACGATTAGCGGGGTCGGTACCTTGGCAGTAGCCGTGCGCGATCCCAAGCGCCGGGAGTGGCCACGCGGCGTCGACCAGGACATGGCGGCGCGGCAACGCGCGGTCGGAACCTCGTAGGCCGCGATCAGGACGCGACGAGCCGCGGACTCGATGTCCGCGACAAAAGAAAGGGAATACCATCATGGCGACCGATCACGACGCGCGTTCCTCGTTCCAGAAGCTAACCGACCAGTGCCTCAACCGGCGCTCGCTGGTACGACGCGCCGGCGCCCTCGGCCTCGGCGCATCAGCCGCCTCCGGGCTTCCAGCGGCCCACGCCGACGCCGCCCGACGTCAGGAGGGCGAACCGCGGCGCGGAGGACGACTGCGCGTGGCGACCACCGGTCAACCCGCCGGGCTGGATATGCACCTGACGAACCAGCGGACCGTGACCCTCATCGACTGGCACATGTTCGAGGCGCTCTTCACCTTCGACGCCGAGTACAACACCGTCCCCATGTTGGCCCAGGGGTCCGAGGTCAGCGCCGACGGGTTGACTACCACGATCACGCTGCGGCAGGGCGTGCCCTTCCACGACGGTACGGAGATGGTCGCCGCCGACGTGATCGCCTCCTTCAATCGCTGGGCCGAGGTCAGCAGCCTTGGCCTGGCCATCGCGCCGTTCCTGCAAGAGGTCGTCGAGGTCGATCCGTCCACGATCGAGTTCAGGCTGACGAGTCCGCTGGTCGCCCTGCCCAGCATGTTGGCGCGGCAGGCGCAGGGTCTCTCCATTCACCCCAAGACCGTGCTCGACGCCGCCGGCGCCGATCCCCTCACCGACGCCGGCTATATCGGGACGGGACCGTATCAATTTGTCGAGCGCCTGCCGGATCGCTACACCCTGCTCCGCCGCTTCGACGGCTACGTCGGGGTCGACTCCGAACCGGGCGGGTACGCCGGCCGCAAGGCGGCGAACGTCGACGAGATCGAGTTCGTCCCGGTGCCCGAGGAGGCCGCCCGGGTCGCCGGCTTGCAGTCGGGTGAGTACCACTATCTCGAGGAGATCATCCCCGATCAGATCGCTGTCTTGCAGGATTACCCCGGTGTAACGATCGAGATTCTGCCGCCGCGCAGCTACGGCGTGATCATCATGAACACCGTCGCCGGGCTGATGAGCGACGTGAAGATCCGGCAGGCTGTTTCGGCGGCGATCGAGGTTGAGTCGAGCGGTCAGGCCACCCATGGCGATGGGTATTTCGAACTCGGCCCCGGTATCATGATGCCGCAGACGGCCTGGAACTCCGATGCCTCCGCCGAGCTCTACAACCAGAACAACCCCGAGAGGGCCAGCCAGCTCCTTCAGGAGGCCGCCTA
Organism: Chloroflexia bacterium; assembly: GCA_013694885.1. Classification (GTDB taxonomy): domain Bacteria; phylum Chloroflexota; class Chloroflexia; order Thermomicrobiales; family UBA6265; genus JACDBO01. The sequence goes on from JACDBO010000204.1 coordinate 2,056, forward strand.
CGACGGCACGCCGATCCGCCTGCTGGCCACGCAGGAGGACCTCGGCGACTACAACGCCGCCGTCGTTGCCCAGCAGCAGCTCGAAGCGGCCGGCTTCACCGTCGAGCTGGAGGTGACCGACGAGGCGACCCTGGATGAGAATCTGGAGAGCGACGACCGGTGGGACATGACCACCAACGCCTACGTCTTCCGCCCCGACCCGGTCCTCATCCCCGCCTTCGCGAGCTGCACGGCCGACGGCCAGTGGTGCTCGGACGCGAAGGTCGCCGTCGTCGAGCGGCTCCAGACCGAGTCCGACTTCGAGACGCGCTTCGCGGCACTCGAAGAGCTGCAAACGCTGTGGTACGAGGAGGCGCCGGCCATCAAGCTGGTCAACAACTACGGCGTCGCCGCCCTCTCGTCACTGGTCCAGGGTCTCCTCGGCGCCACCCACTTCGAGATCGAACCCGAGTTCGTGAACTGCTGGCTGGAGGAGGGTTAGGCGCCAGGCACACTGGCGGCGAGCGGGTAGCACCGGGGCTCTGAGCCCGAGGAAGTCGTCACGCTCTTTCGGACTGCCCCAAGCTGTCATTCCGAGCGCAGCGCGAGGAATCTCTCGTTCAATTGAGTTCTGTCGCCTTTCAACGAGAGATTTCTCGCCGCGGCTCGAAATGACAACCCAAGCGGAATCCACTCGTTTGGTGGTGCAATGCCCACTCCGTCATTCTGTGGCCGCAGCCGAAGAATCCCAGCAGCCGCGTCGGGCAGCTGCGTCGCGCGCGAAGCGCAGCGCGCAGCGCATGTCATGAGGGGAGCGACGGTGTTGCCATCGAGCGCTTCGCGCGGTGATTCTTCCTTCGTCAGAATGACGAGAGAAGGTCGGGTTTTCGCGGATGCATGGCATGACGGGCAAGGAGGTTGCAGGTGACCGCGTACATCATCCGCCGGCTGCTGCTCCTGATTCCGGTGCTCGTCATCGTCGGCATCATCGTCTTCACCCTGGTCCATCTGACGCCAGGTGATCCCGTTTCGGTCATGCTGGGGCGGGAAGCGACGCAGGAGCAGAAGGATGCGCTGCGCGAGCAACTCGGCCTCAACGAACCCTTCCACATCCAGTTCGTCACCTGGTTCCGCGACGTCTTGCGGCTCGACTTCGGAGACTCGCTGTTCATCGGCAAGCCGGTCACCGACGCCTTGCTCGACCGTGTCCAGCCGACCGGCTTGCTCACCCTCTACTCGCTCACCCTCTCGATCCTGATCGCGATCCCGGCAGGCGTGATCGCCGCCGTACGCGCCAACTCGCTCATGGATCGGCTGCTGATGGTCCTCTCGATCGGTGGCGCGGCGATCCCGAGTTTCTTCCTCGGCATCCTGCTGATTCTCCTCTTCGCCGTCGTCCTCGGCTGGCTGCCGTCCGGTGGTTATGTGGGAATCGGCGAGGATCCGGTCCAGCATCTGAAGTACATGCTGTTGCCGACCATCACCCTAGGCTTCTCGGCCGCCGGGTTGCTGGCGCGTCTGGTCCGCTCGACGATGCTCGACGTGCTCAACGAGGACTACGTGCGGACCGCCTACGCGAAGGGCCTGCGCGAGCGTCACGTCATCATGTGGCACGCCCTCCGCAACGCGCTGATCCCCGTGCTGACGATCATCGGCATCTCGCTCGCCGGGATGCTCGGTGGCGCGGTGGTGATCGAGACCGTCTTCAACATCCCCGGTATGGGTCGACTCCTGGTCCAGAGCGTCACCCGCCGCGACTTCCCGGTGGTCCAGGGTGCGGTGATGACCGTCGCCGCGGTCGAAGTGCTGGTGATGCTGCTGATCGACATCCTCTACGTCTACGTCGATCCGAGGGTCCGCTATGGCGCTGATTGACGCCACCGGAGCCGCGCACCGCCCGTCGCCGGCACGAACCGGTCGCTGGCGACTGTCGGCGATTACGCCGGCCTCGCGCTACTACTGGGTCCGGTTGCTGCTGGAAAACCCAGCCGCGGTCATCAGCCTCTGCTTCCTCGTGGCGATCTTGCTGCTGGCGGTGCTGGCGCCGGCCATCGCGCCGTTCAAACCGAACTTCGTCAACCCGGCCGACCGCCTCGAACCGCCCTCGTCGGCCTACTGGTTCGGCACCGACGACCTGGGCCGCGACATCTTCAGCCGCGTCGTCTATGGCGGGCGCATCTCGCTGCTCGTCGGTGTGACGGTGATGGTGGGCGCCACCGTCCTCGGTTCCCTGATCGGGCTGGTGGCGGGCTACTACAACCGGCTCGACACCCTGCTGATGCGCATCATGGA
>JACDBO010000244.1 GCA_013694885.1 Chloroflexia bacterium
GCTCAAGACCGCCCTGCGGCGAACCGGCGCCCGCACCCGTGAGACCTTGGACGAGGCCATCGCGGCCGGACTCGCCACCATCACCGCCGCCGATGCCCAAGCCTGGTTCGCCCATTGCGGCTACCCTATTCCGGCCCAACTATTATGCTAACCGCTCTAGGACTGAGTGAGTCGCCCGTTGCGCCAATTCATCGCGGCGGTAGAATCGGCTGGATGAGCCGGAGTGGCCGGCGGGAGGGTTGGTGGCATGCGCTGGTATCCCTTGAAGCTCTCGGTGCCGGTCCGTCATCACACCTTCGGTGCGCGGTTGATCCCCGACAAGCTCAACAAGGCCGGCCTGCCGGACGGGGTGATTGCGGAGACGTGGGAGTTCAGCGATGTGCCGTCAGCGCCGGGAATCGTCACGAACGGCGAGCTTGCCGGGCAGTCGCTCCACGCGCTGGTGGAACGATATCCGGACGCGCTGGTCGGCGAGGGCTGGCGAGGTCCGCGTTTTCCTCTCCTCGGCAAGTTCCTCGACGCGAGCCACCTGCTGCCGGTCCACCTCCACGCCGACGACGCGACCGCCAAGGCGGTCTATGGCGAGCCGAACGGCAAGACCGAGGCGTGGCACATCCTGTGGTGCGCCGACGACGCCTCAATCCTCGCCGGGGTCAAGCCGGGACTGTCCGACGACGATCTCCGCGCGGCCTTCCTCGCCGAGGACTACGACCGGGTGATGTACCGCCACCCGATCATCCCCGGCGACACGGTCTACATACCGGGCGGGGTGCTCCACACCTTCGGCCCGGACACGCTGATCTTCGAGATTCAGCAGACCTCCGACATCGCCCAATCGGTGATGCCGACGGACCTCGCTGGCAACCGGCACTCGGACGAGACCTGGCGGCACAACATCGAGGCGACGCTGCGCGAATTGCGCCGCGACCCGCTGCCTCGCCCCACCCACGGGCTGGAACACCTCGACGGCAACAATCGCGTGACCACCTGCGCGGCAGGACCTCACTTCGCGATGGAGCGCTGGAAGCTGACGGAGCCGCTGCGCCTGACGTTGCCGCCCGGCCGCTGCGCCACGCTCACAAACCTGGTCGAGCCGGTTGGTCTCACCTGGGAGGGCGGCACCGATCTCATTGACCGCGCGGAGTCCCGCGTCTTGCCCGCCGCGCTCGGTGAGGTCACAATCGTCCCGGACGGTCTGGCCTACGTCCTCGTCTGCTACGTCCCCGATCTCACCCGCGACATCATCGCCCCGCTGCATGAGGCTGGTTACGGTGATGGGGAGATTGCGGCGCTCGGCGAAGTAAAGAGGGGGTGACGGGGGAAGAGCAACGACCTCTCCCTCCTTCACCCCCTCGTCTCGTTCGGAGTCACCTGGACCTTGAGCCCTTCGCCGCGGCGGACGAGGGCGACGGCCTCCTCGAACTGGTTGAGGGGAAAGGTGTGGGTGACCATCCGCTCGGTGTCGACGGCCCCGGCGGCGAGGACATCGATGGCCGGACCGTAGGAGTTGAGTACCGCCATCGTGCCGAGGATCGTGATCTCCTGGTTGTAGATCTTGAAGGCGTCGTAGGCGGCCTTCTCCCCAGGCGGGCAGACGCCGAAGAGCAGGAGCTTGCCGCGCCGGATGACCGCGTCGATCGCAAGTTCCGCGACCTTGGTCTTCCCCGTGGCCTCGATCACGTTGTCGAACCCGCGCGGCGCCACTTCGCGCACCTCATCAAGTGAGGCGCCCACGACATCGAACCCGAAGGAGCGGGCGATCTCCAGCCGCGCCGGATTGATGTCGATCAGGGCGACGACCCGTGCCCCGTTGAACCGCGCGAGTTGGGCATTCTGCAAGCCCATCGGACCCGTGCCGTAGATCAGGTAGCTGTCGCCGACGTTTGCGCGGAGCATGTGGAACCCGTGGACGACGCAGCTGATCGGTTCGATCAGCGCCGCCGTGGCGTCGGACATGCCGGCGGGCAATGGATAGACCGTCCGCTCTGGCACGGCGACGCACTCGGCGAACCCGCCCGGGTGGGAACCGACGCCGACCGCGTTCCACCGCTCGCAGAGGTTGCCCTGGCCGCGCTGGCAGAAGTAGCACTCGCCGCAGTTGAGGGTGGGATCGACCCCGACTCGGTCGCCGACCTTGACCCCGATCACTTCCTCGCCCACGGCCAGCACCGTGCCACCAAACTCATGTCCGGGGATGATCGGATACGTCGTCGGCGGGAACTCGCCGTCGATGATGTGGATGTCCGTCCCGCAGATGCCGCACGCCGCGACCCGCACCAGCACGTCCTTCGGTCCGACAGTCGGATCGGACACTTCCTTGATCTGGATGATGCCGGGTTTCTCGACGACGACGGCTTTCATGGCGTATCTCCTGTTGCGCGCCTACTTGACTGCGCCCATCGAGAGGCCGCGCACCAGCTGACGCTGGGCGACCCAGCCGAGGGCGACGATCGGCAGGACGGCCATGGTGCTGGAGGCGCTGAGCTTTGCCCAGAAGAGGCCCTCACTGGTGACGAACTTGACCATGAAGATCGGTACCGTGGCCGTGCCGACGGCGGCCAGGCTGACGGCGAAGAAAAACTCGTTCCAAGCGAAGATGATCGCCAGAAAGACGGTGGCGACAAGCCCGGGGAAAATCATCGGCAACACGATCTGGGTTATTTCCCGAAACAGACCGGCACCATCGACTCGCGCGGCGTCCAGCACGTCGCGCGGGACTTCTTCGAGGAAGGAGCGCAGCATCCAGATCGCGATCGGCAGGTTCATCGCCGTGTACAGGATGATGAGACCTTGCACAGTACCGAGGAGGCTCGCTTCGCGGAAGATGATGTAGAGGGGCACGATCACGCCGGCCGGCGGCAGGAACTTGGTCGAGATGAAGAAGAAGAGGATGTCTCGCCACTTCTGCGGCGGCCGCAGGGCGAGCGCGTAGGCGGCAGGGATGGCGAGCAGCATCACCAGCGCGGTCGAACCGAGCGACGCGACGGCCGAGTTGCGGAAGAACGGCAGGAAGTCGATGCGGAAAATCGCCTCGTAGTTCTCGAAGGTCGGCGTGAAGATTAGCTTAGGCGGGAGGTCGACCGCCGCCGGCTCGGACTTGAAGCCGGTGAGGATCATGTAGAGGACCGGGAAGAAGACGATCAGCCCGACAATCCAGGCGACGATCGCCAGAAGCGGGGAACCTCGCTCCTGAGATCGGGATCGGCGCGGGATTCCGAATCGGACAGGTCGGGCGGCGGAACGAATCGCCATAGCTCAGACTCCTCGCATGATGCGGTCGAGCGCGCGGAGCAGCAACGTGATGACCACCATCGACACCATCACAACCACGACGCCGACCGCCGCGCCGAGGCCGACGTTGGAACCCTCGATCGCCTTGCGGAAGACCAGATAGGGCAGCGTGGTCGTCGCGTTTCCGGGCCCGCCCTGGGTCATCATGTAGATCGGATCAAGCTCCTGGACGATGAAGACGGTCCCGAGCAGACCGCCGAGCTGGAGGAAGCGGGAGAGGTGCGGCATGGTGATGTCGCGGAACTCCTGCCAAGCGGTCGCCCCATCAACGCGCACGGCTTCGCGCACTTCCTCGCTGATCGACTGCATCCCCGCCAGCAGGATCAGCATCATGAACGGCGCCCACCGCCAGACCAGCACGCCGATGACGGAGACCGCCGGGTATTCGCCGAGCCAGTTGGGTTCGGGGTTGCCGGGGAGCGCCGTCCGCGTTAGCCAGTCGATGACGCCGAAGTTGGGGTTGAGCATCATGTTCTTCCAGTTCAGCGCCGCGGCGACAGGCATGATCAGGAAGGGTGTGAGCAGCAGGGTGCGGACGATGCCACGACCGGGATAGCGATGATTGACCAATTCGGCGTAGAGCAACCCGAGCGCCAATGAGATAAGCACCGCGGCGGTTACGAAGACGGCCGTGTTGACCAGTGCCTCGCGGAACGCCGGATCTCTGGTGAAGATGGTCTGATAGTTCTGAAAGCCGACGAAGCCGCGCCGGTCCGGACGCTGCAGGTTCCAGCGCTGAAGGCTGTACCAGAGGGTGAGAATGAACGGCGCCTGGGTGACCAGAATCGCATAGAGCAGCGCGGGCAGGACCAGCAGGCGGCCGATCGGCTGACTTCGCACGCGATCCAGCAGCGAGGGTCCACCCGCCTGGCGGCGCATCCGTTCCAGCGGCTGATCGGCGATGGCCATTTGCGATTGCTCCTGGTTCGACGGCGTCGTTCGTGGCGCTCAGGCGCCTGTGACGACATCGAGGGGCGGAGGATGTCCTCCGTCCCTCGATACTCTTGGGAATCGCTGGCGCGATCCGTCGACGAACCGACTACTGATACCCGCCGTCGATGGCCGTCTGGTTGGCCAGGTCGTTGGCGGCCTGGATCGCCTCGTCGACCGTTTGGTCACCCACGAGCGCGGAGGCGAACTGTTGCGTCACGTCATCGCCGAGTGCCTGGAATTCGGGAATGCGGACGAACTGGCCACCAGTGTAGGGCACCGGCTCCTCGCACGGCTCGTTAGGATTGGACTCGTTGATCGAGTTGAGGACGATGTCCGCAAAGTCACCGGCGACCTCGAGATAGGCCGGGTCCTCGTAGGTGGAGGCACGGGCGCCGGTCGGGGCCCGGCCCCATCCGCCGTCTGCAGCGACGATGGTCTGCTGATAGGTGCGCGAAGTCGCCCACTTCATGAAGGCGAGTGAGGCGTCCTTGGCGTCGGAGTTCGCGGCCATCGCGAAATTCCAGCTCCAGAGCCAGTTGCCATGCGGCAGCTTCTCCGCCGGTCCATAGGCAAAACCGACCTGGTCGTAGAACTCCGGACTCTCATCCGGGGAGGTCAGCAGTTCGGCGGCGGAGGTCGCGTCGTACCACTGGGCGCAGCTCCCCTGCGCGAAGAGCGTCTCAGTTTCGGTGAAGCCGTTCTGCTCGACACCCGGCGGGCCGTACTGTTGCATCGACTCGATGTAGAACCGAATGGCGGCGGCCGAATCCTCTTCGCTGAGCGCGGCATTCCACTCCTCATCGAACCAGCGCCCGCCGAAGGCGTTGATGATGGTGGTCAGCGGCGCGCCCTGCTCGCCCCAGCCGGGCAACCCGCGGAGGCAGAGCCCGTAGACGGGTGGATTCTGGTCGGGCGCATGAGCCGCGGCGGCGAACTCGGCGACCTGCGTCCATGTCGGGCGCTCCGGCATCTGAATGCCGGCGGCCTCGAACAGATCCTTGCGATAGTAGGTCATCGCACTCTCACCGTAGAACGGCAGCGCGTAGACACCCTCTTCGAAGGTGAGGCCGTCTCTCATACTCGGAAAGACATCGTCAAGCGCATAAGTGGGATCGGCGGCGGCCTCTTCACCCACCTCTTCGAGCCATCCTTGCTCCGCCCAGAGCGGCACCTCGAAAGGGCCGATGGTGACGACATCAAACTGACCGGATTGACCGGTGATGTCCTGGGTAATCGTCTGGCGGATCTGATTCTCAGGGAGCACGGTAAGATTGACATTGATGTTGGGGTAGGCGCGATTGAACTCACCGGCCGCGACCAATTCTTGCAGGGCGATCATCTGCGGGTTGCCGACCATGCCGACGCTGATGTCGCCGGAGATGCTCGGGTCCGGCGCGGCGGCGGCGGGCGATGCGGCGGGCGACGAATCCTGCGCCGATGCGGCACCGCCGAAGATCGGCATGACTAGCGCCAGGGTCACGACGATTACGAGCGACTTTCGTTGCATCGATGGTCCTCCTGTCGGCTTGCCGGACGACGTCTTCCTCGCCCTAACATTGGGCGTCACTCCCGTCTCCGGGACCTCATCGGTTCCGAGACCCGCCTCGACTTGACCTCCTTCGCGTTGGCTCATTCACGAGTACACGAGATCGCGAACGATCCCCACATCGGTCTCCGCGGCACCTGGACATGTCGATGGATTTGTCGATACGATCGCCAGTCTACGGGGCTTTGACAACTTGGTCAAACTGTCGAGGCGAGAGATCTCCATGGAATCGCCAACTGGTTTTTTGGAGTACACACGAGACATGCAGTGAACTGAATGATCGGAGCAACGATGCGAGGTGTGCGATTGCCGGGCCAACGGCAGGTCACGATGGACGAGGTGGAGCGACCGATTCCGGGGCATGGCCAAGTGCTGGTCGAGATGAAGGCCTCGTCCATCTGCGGCAGCGACATTCGGGCAATCTACCGCGAGCATCTTGGGCACGGGCCGGAGGCGTACCAAAACGTAATCGCTGGTCACGAACCGTGCGGAAAGATCGCCGAGGTCGGCCTCGGCTGCCAGCGATTCAAAGTAAGCGACCGCGTAATCCTCTACCACATAAGCGGCTGCGGTCTCTGCCACGACTGCCGCGAGGGGTACATGATCAGCTGCACCTCCCCGACGCGGGCGGCATATGGCTGGCAGCGCGACGGCGGCCATGCCGACTTCCTGCTCGCCGACGAGCGGACGTGCGTCGCGTTACCCGACGAGCTGAGCTACGTCGATGGCGCGCTAGTCGCCTGTGGGTTTGGCACGGCCTACGAGCCACTGCGCCGGATGCGCGTGTCCGGCCGCGACCGGGTGCTTATCACCGGGCTCGGTCCGGTCGGGCTGGCCGTCGGCCTGCTCGCCAAGGCCATGGGGGCGTCGCGGGTTATCGGGACCGACCTCTCCACTGCGCGCCTCGATTGGGCCACCTCCATCGGCGCGGTCGATACCGCCGTTGTCTCCGATGGGAATGCACTTGACCGCATTCTGGCGGAGACGCACGGCGACGGCTGCGAGGTGGCGGTCGATTGCTCCGGCTCACCGGCGGGCCGCCTCCTGGCCCTGCGCGGCACGCGGCGGTTCGGACGCTGCGCGATGGTCGGAGAGGGGAGCAGCGTCGAGTTCGACGTGAGCAAAACGCTGATCCACCCTCAGATCACCGTCTATGGCTCATGGGTGACGAGCATCGGCCACATGGAAGAGCTGGTCGAAAAGCTGGTGGGATGGAACCTCAAGCCGGAGATCACCGTCTCCCACCGGTTCTCGCTCGACGGGGCCGCGGAAGCCTACCGGGTCGCCGACGAGGGCCAATCCGGCAAAGTCTGCATCGTGATGGGGTGAACTTCAGGGCCGAGGGCCGAGCCGCACGACCGAACCCACTGACGAGGATCACCCGACATTGCTGCCCCAACCAACTCTTGTTGATGCATCCCTGTGTGCGCCCGGCTCAAGTTTGGGCAGGTTCATTCTGGAGACGGCCAAAGCCGCATCGATCCAAGTCGGTTGGGAAAGGGCGACCACATCGGGTCGCCCCCTACCCACGATTGCCGCGATCCGATGGTCCCGGTTCATCGTTCATACGAACGACCAACCTCCAACAGCCTATCCCCTATCTTCTGTCCTCTGTCCTCTGTCCTCTACCGGCCTAGCCGCTTCGCTTGAGGCGGCCGGTGCGCTTGGCGAACTGCTCGCCCTGCTGGAAGATCCAGATGCCGAGCGGCGGGAAGATGGCGCCCATGATGATCAGCGGCCAGATGTAGCGCCAGAGACTACCGAGGGCGGCGCCTTCCATCAGCGCCGCACGGATACCGTCCAGCGCGTAGTAGACCGGCGAGACCTTGGCCAGCGCCTGCATCCAACCCGGCAGCACGTCGATCGGGTAGTAGATACCCGAGACGAGCAGCAGCGCCGAGCCGAAAATGAAGGTGACTTGCTGCCCTTTCTCCGGCGAGAGCAGCGGCATCACGGCCGCGACCATACCGAAGCCGACCAGCGAGACGCTGCACACCGCCAGCACGACGAACGCCGCGCCGTAGTTGGCGTCGCTGAGGCGCAGGTCGAAGAAGAGCGAGATCGTGACCAGCATGATGATCATGCGGACGATGCCGTAGATCACCGCGTAGATGCTGGTGCCGATCAAGTGCGTTGCCCGGCTGGCCGGGCTCATGAACGTGTACTCGATCGTCCCTTCCCAGCGCTCCCAGCTCACCGTCTCCGACAGGATGTCGAAGAGCATCGAGAGGTAACTCCAGATCAGCGTGCCGATCAGGAGGAAGGTCGTGAACTGGCTGGTCGTCTCCGCGCTCTGCTGCGCGGCGACCCCGATGAACCCGATGCTCAGCGCATTGGCGGTCGTGTAGACGAGCCAGACTAGATCCCACCAGAAGTAGCGTTTGGTCAGATAGTAGTTCCGCTGGGCAAAACCCCAGACCGCGATCAGCTCGCGGAGCCAGTGGGGTTTGCCCAGGTGCGGCATTGACGCCTGCATTTACTTCACCCCGGCTTTCTTCTCTTCTTCTTCGAGTTTCTTGGCCTCGATGTCCTCCATCGAGGCGCCGGTCGCCGCCATGAAGACCTCTTCCAGATTCGGCGCCTGGCCGTCCTGCTGGTAGCGCTGCTTGAGCGCGTGCGGCGTGTCGAGGGCGATGATGTCGCCGTCGAGCATGATCCCGATCCGGTCGCAGAGCTCCTCGGCCTCGTCCATGTCGTGCGTGCAGAGCAGGATCGAGGCGTCGTGCGTGTGTCGGATGCCACGGATCAGCGCCTGCACGTCTTTCTTGCTGCGCGGGTCGAGACCCGTGGTCGGCTCATCGAGCAGCATCAGCATCGGGCTGGTGAGCAACGCTCGCGCCAAGGCGATCTTCTGCTGCATCCCCCGCGAGAGGTGCTCCATCGGCTCGTTGACCCGATTGAGGTCGAAGCCGATGCTGCCCAGGATCTCCCTGATCTTCGGCTTGCTCTCGCGGTCGGTCACGCCGTAGAGCTTGGCGCCGTAGATCAGATTCTCCATCGAGGACATCTTCTTGAAGAAGCTGGCCTCGACGCTGACCCGGTTGATGTGGCGCTGCACCTCTTTCGGGTGACGAACCGCGTCGATGTCGAAGACGCGCACGTCACCGCCGTCGGGGATGATCAGTGTCGAGATCACGCGAACGAGCGTGCTCTTGCCGCTGCCGTTGGGCCCGAGGATGCCGACGACCTCACCGCGCTTCACAGTGATCGAGACCGACTTCAGCGCCGTCGAGTACTCGTTGCGCTTCTTCTTGAACCGTTTCATCGCGTCGCGCAGTTCGAGCGCGTTCTCTGCCTGATATACCTTGTCCATCGTTCCTACCCTGCCATGTCGTCGCAATCGTTCCGCCTGACCCGCTCGCTACGGCTGGATGGCGGTGCACGAGGTCCTTACCCGTGACGTGGTTCTGGACTGATTCGCCGCGGCATCGTGACCTCCTCTCGTTTCTTGCCGTACCAGATGGCCCTCGCCCCGGCGCTGGCGCGTCGGGACAAAAAAAATCCCCCGGCATATCGCCGGGGAGTCGCTCGCGTTTCGCGTCCTGTTGGCAGTGGCTCGTCCTGGATCAGACATCACCCGCCGCGCGCAATCGCAAGGCACACTCCTCCCCCGAGGCAGCGCCAATAGGCACCCGCATTCGGAAGATCGTATCCGTCGCCATCGCGTAACTCATCCCACTCGCGTTCGACATCCCACCCGAAAACGCGCACGATCGCTCGTTCTCAACCGATCCCAGACTACGGGTGCATCACCGGAAAGTCAATCCCACCAAGAAAACGATCATATTTCCATCGCAAATCGTTGGGGTGCGGCCATTGACGGGTGTCGATTATGTTGAGAAGATGGGGGTGTACTCACCAACGAGACAATGAGGTTGCGTCCCACACGCGGCCAACGTCGAGAGGAGTTGACAAATGGTTCGCATGAAGCATCGGCTCGCCGCGTTTTCAATTATCGTCGCCCTGCCGCTGCTCCTAAC
>JACDBO010000450.1 GCA_013694885.1 Chloroflexia bacterium
GGGCCAGGTCGCCCCGACCACCGGCGAGCCGCGCGGCACGACCGTCACCGACGAGCCGGCCAGCGCCTTCGTCTTCTGCCTTCAGAACCACGACCAGGTCGGAAACCGCCCCTTCGGCGACCGGCTCCACCATGAGATCAACGCTGGGCGCTACGCCGTCGCCTCGGCGCTGCTCCTCTTCGCGCCCGAACCGCCGCTCCTCTTTATGGGGCAGGAGTTCGCCGCCTCGACGCCCTTTCTCTACTTCACCGACCATCCCGAGGAGCTGGGGAACCTGGTCACCGAGGGCCGCCGCGCCGAGTTTGCCGGCTTCCGCGCCTTCCACGACCCCGACCTGCGCGAGACGATCCCCGACCCTCAGGCGCCCGCGACCTTCCACGGCTCAAAACTGCGCCTCGACGAGCGTTGGACCAACGCCGGTATCTACCTGCTCTACCAAACCATGCTCGCCCTGCGCCGTGAGGACCCGGTGCTGGCGACCGGCGACCGCACCCACACCCGCTCTGCCGGGCTGACCGCGCAGACCATCGCCGTCCACCGCTGGTGGGGCGCCCAACACCGCCTCCTGCTCGCCAACTTCGGCGCCGCGACCGATCTGACATTGGTAGATGAGGAGTTTCTGGCGCGCTTACCCGCCCGTGGTTGGCACCTCGAACTGACGACATCGCAGCGCCGCTTCGGCGGCACCGGCGAGCGCCCCACTCTCCACGGCACCGGCGCCGCCCGAGCCCTCCGCCTGTCCGCCCGCTCCGCCGCCATCTGGTCCTTCACCGGCTAATTAGACACGATATCTTATGAGGAGTAGTTGTCGATGCGTGGATTACCGACGTTGATTAATGTGGACGATGAGATGCACTCCAGTTGTTTCGAGCAGGATGGCCTACGATGCATCTAGCTCGACCGATGTATTTCCGGACATGAAGTTCCTCACCTTGGAATCGTTGAGCCAGCGCTCTGCATCCTCATGACTTGCTCGTTCCTCATCGATCTCTTCTTGGCCGACTGGATATGGTCGACTGCCGTGCAGATCAGGCAACACAATCCCTTCCTCAGGGCGTTGCACGTAGCCATGAATCGCTGAACACAATCGCAGTATGTTGTCGAGCGTGTCGTAAAGCCCATACATCGTAGCCATCGCGATCTCCTTCATGATTGCTGACGACCTATAGCCCTGTGCCGCTGCAAGGGCAGGCTCGACGAATCGATGAGTCGGATCAACGATCATCGCCTTTAGGTTTCGGTACCGCTCGATTTCGCGTTCAAGCGCATACATAGTAGTCAGAAGAACCGAGGCTTGTAGTCTTCCCGTACGCTGGTCGTAGATTAGGAACTCGCCGGATAAGCTAGCATCCCGAAGGGCCACGGTCTTTATCTGATCCGCCATGGGTGTCAGCATGTAGAAGTTCACTACCGCCGTTGCTTCAGCACTATCGAGCGTCATGTCCTCCCCCACTTCAAGGGGTCTGTTTGATCGAAGCTTGCCCAGGTGCCAATGTGCGGGTTGAGGCAGACCAGTCGAACTGTGTCGCCAGCAGATCGTCTTGATTGTCTCAGCATTTTCCCAAGCCAAGTTTGCAAGCAGAGTCTGTGCACGTAACGATCCTGACAATCGGAGGTTGACACGAAGGGCGTCGATAATATCTCGAAAGGTGCCGAAGCGGTAATACCACTGATTACCGGCCGGTCCTTGATCGCCAAGCCGCTCGTATTCGGTGCTCTTGATCTCATCCACGAATGCGGCTACAAACTCGGGGTCTCTCAATACAGGAGACGGAGTCGTCGAAATAGAGCCCTGATGGGAACCGTGTTGAATGGCGCGCCTTTCCGAGAGAGCGGTCATAACGTCGCTCCGGACAAGGATGACGGGGCTGATCTCTCCTCGCTTCGCGAGTTCGGCGGCAGTTCGATACTCTTGTTGTGTCACGCTCACCCCGTCTCGATACTCTGATCCTTTCCGCCCTCCTATCAGCAGAATGTAATAGTGGCAGGCCGGTATTGCGGAGAAACAGGAGTCGAAGGTGCCCTGATCTGGCCGACGCTCGAAGTCGTTCTGCTCACTGAGTCTCACCTCCAAGCCGAGTTCCTCAAGCCAGAACTTGAGTGCCGACCTGAGATCACTGAAGTCATGGATCGTCGAGCTGATAAAGACGCGTGCTCTAGCTGTCTGCTCGCTCATGAAGCAGCTCTAACGACGCTAGCATTCCAGTGGCAAAAGGAATATGACAACAATCGGCAGTCCTCAGCTCAGTTCGCAACGCTCATTGTCTTGGCCTCCCCCCGCTCCTGGATCGCGCGCCAGACGACTTCGGGGGTGAGGGGGAGGTCGAGGTGGCGGATGGACCAGGGAGCGAGGGCGTCGATGACGGCGTTGGCGACGGCGGGGGTCGAGCCGATGGTGGCCGCCTCGCCGATGCCTTTGGCGCCGAGGGGGTTGAGGAAGGTCGGCGTCTCGGTGTGGTGGGTCTCGAACATCGGGAAGTGCTGCGCCCTCGGCACGATGTAGTCGTTGAGCGTGCCGGAGATCAGCTCGCCACTCTCGTCGTACACCACCTGCTCGTAGAGTGCCTGGCCGATCCCCTGCGCCAACCCACCGTGGACCTGGCCGGCCACCAGCATCGGCGAGATGATCGTGCCGCAGTCGTCGACGGTGACGAATCGGAGCAGCTTGACGACGCCGGTCTCCGGGGAAACTTCGACGACCACGAGATGCGTGCCGAACGGGAACGTCTCGTCGTCCGGCCGGAAGTAGTCGGTCGATTCCAGCCCGGCGTCAATCTCCGCGGGCAAATCGTCGGCGTCGTCGTAGAGCGCCTCGGCGATCTGGGCGAGGCTCAGACCGCGGTCCGGCACTCCGCGCACCCGATACAGACCATCGGCGAGTTCGATATCCTCGACCGCCGCTTCCAGCACATGCGCTGCCACGCGGCTCGCCTTCGCCCGCACCTTGCCGATCGAGAGCATCAGCGCGCCGCCGCCGACCGCCAGCCCGCGGCTGCCCATCGTGCCGTTGCCCTGCGGCGTGTTGAGCGTGTCGCCGTGGTTGACGACCACGCGCTCGAAGTCGCCGCCCAGGTGATCGGCGATGAGCTGGGCGAACGTCGTCTCCTGCCCCTGACCGTGCGGCGAGATACCGGTGTAGACGGTGACGTCGCCGCTCGGCTCGACCCGCACCGTGGCGCTCTCGTAGGGGCCGAAACCGCAGATCTCGACGTAGGAGGCGAGCCCGATGCCGAGGTAGCGGCCCTGTTCCCGCAGTTCGGCTTGTTCTCGGCGTAACTCGTCATAACCGGCGAGGTCGAGCGCCTTGGCGAGGGCTTTCGGGTAGTCGCCGGTGTCGTACCGCTCGCCGGCGGCGGTGGTGTGGAAGTGGTCGAACGGCGCGATGAAGTTGCGCCGCCTCACCTCAGCCGGATCGAGCCCGGCTTCGTCGGCGAGCAGGTCCATTGCCCGTTCGATGTAGTAGGCAGCCTCCGGTCGACCCGCGCCGCGGTAGGCGCCGACGGCCATCGTGTTCGTGTAGACACCGGTCGAGCGGTACGACAGCGTCGGGATGTCGTAGCACCCGGCAGCCATCCGCCCGGTCAGCTCCGGCAAGTCGGCCCCCTTGGGATATGCCCCGAGATCCTGCACGACCGCGATGCGTAGCCCGCGCAGCGCGCCGTCGCGCTCGGCGGCAACCTCGACATCGGCCCATTGGGCGCGGCCGTGGTGGGTGGCCAGAAAATTCTCGCTGCGGGTCTCGATCCACTTCACCGGGCGACCGAGCTTGAAGGCCAGCGCGGCGACGATGTAGTCCTCCTGGTAGGCCCCGATCTTGACACCGAAGCCGCCGCCGACCTCCGGCGCGATGGCGCGCACCCGCGTGGTGGCGATGCCGAGTGCCTTGGCGATGTCGTTGCGGTTCCAGTGCGGTGCCTGCGTTGAGGTCCAGAACACCACCCCGCGCGTCATGGGGTCGGGGGTGGCGGCGACAC
>JACDBO010000254.1 GCA_013694885.1 Chloroflexia bacterium
GTACGAGACTGCGGTGTTCTCGCTCTCCGCGAGCTTCGCCGACCGGGTGGCCTGGCTGAGCGTCATCTTGCCTCGTTTGACCGCACGCAGGGCGCGGATCACCGTGATCGGATTGGCGCCCGACGCCATGCCGACGACCTCCCGGTTCGCGAGGCCGCTTTTCGACAGGTGACGCTGAAGCTCCTCCGGCTTGATGAACATCGTGAAGTTGTGCAGGTTGGGTGGCATGAAGCTCGTCCAGCGCCATTCCTGATAGAGCTTGATGAAGATGAGCTTGCTGAGGAACGTGCGATTGATCGTGTCGTAGAAAAAGACGCCGCCAGACTTGAGCACGCGCGCCGTCTCGGCGATGACCTTCCCGACATCGTCGACATGCTCCAGGACGTCGCAGCAGTAGACGATGTCGAATGATTCGTTCGGGAACGGCATCGATTCACCGCTCCCCACCTGGTAGTGGATGTTGAGTCCGCTCTCGGTGGCGTGCCGGCGCGCCACCTCGATCGAAGGCCGCGACGGATCGACGCCGGTCACCCGGCAACCGAGCCTGGCGAACTCCTCAGCTAGCAAGCCACCGCCGCAGCCGATGTCCAGCGCCGGCTTGCCGGTCGGATCGACGCCCAGCTCGTCGCGCAGGATACGCCGGTAATAGCCGAAGCGAACCGGATTGAGCGCGGTACGCAACGAGCCAAAGGCGGTGTCCCCATCCCACCAGGTGTCGGCCTGACGGTCGTAGACCTGGTTGTCGATGCCCTGCGCCACGCTGTCACCTCCTCCGGGCAGGTCCCGCGCCAGCCCACCCCGCTCGACTGAAACGATTCAGCTGGAGACCCGCGTGGCCGATCCCACCCTTCGCCAACTGTCCGGGCAACTACCCAGGGGCGGCCTCACCGATCATCCCCGACCTGCTCGCGAAGCCGCGTCAGTTCTGTCTTGAGCTCCGCGACCACCTGTTGGTACGCCGGGTCATCGTAGACGCTGTGCAACTCCATCGGGTCGGCGTCGAGGTCGAAGAGTTCCCACTCCGGGTTGCGCGGCTCGTCGATCGAGCCGGTCGTGCCGAGCGCCTCGCCGTAGTAGTAGATCAGCTTGTGACGGTGGGTGCGGACGCCGTAGTGCGCCGCCACACCGTGGTGGGTCAGGTGCATCCAGTAGCGATAGTAGATCGAGGTCTGCCAGTCGCCCGGCACATCTCCCCGCGTGACGGAGCGGAAGCTGCGACCTTGCATCTGACTCGGGACCGGGATGGCCGCGTAGTCGAGAAACGTCGGCGCGAAGTCGACGTTGGTCGCCATCGCCTCCACCACGCTGCCCGCCGCGATCTCCCGAGGGTAGCGGACGACGAATGGCATCCGCAGCGATTCCTCATACATGAACCGCTTGTCGTACCACCCGTGGTCGCCGAGGAAGAACCCCTGGTCCGAGGTGTAGATGACGACCGTATCATCCGTCAGCCCCTCCTCATCGAGGTAGTCGAGCAGCCGGCCGATGTTGTCGTCGACCGAGGCGACGCAGCGCAGGTAGTCCTTGATGTAGCGCTGATAGTTCCAGTTTTTTCGCTCCGCCGCCGAGAGCCCGGCCGGTGGATCGGCTTTTAGATCGACGTGCGTCATATCGCGGTCGATCCGCATCTTCGCGTTGGCGGCAGCGGCGGCGCGATTTCGGTAGTCGTCGTCGAACGTCGGTGGCTGCGGGATGTCCTCGTCCTCATACATCGCCGCGTGCTTGTCGTCAGGGATCCACGGCCGGTGCGGCGCCTTGTGGTGAACCATCAGCATGAACGGCCGCTCGCGGTCTCGGCCGCGCAGCCACGCCAGCGAACGGTCCGTGATGATGTCGGTGACATACCCGGAGAGCGACACCAGCTCCCCCATGTCGTAGAAGTCAGGATCGTGATAGTCGCCCTGCCCAGGCAGGACGCACCAGGAATCGAACCCCGACGGATCGTGGATACCGCCGTGACCGAGGTGCCACTTGCCGAAGATTGCCGTCTGGTATCCCCCGTGCCGCAGCAGCTTGGCGACGTTTTCCTGCCGGTTGTCGATGTCGTCGGCCAGCGTCAGCACGCCGTTGAGATGGCTATGGAGTCCGGTCAGGATCGTAGCCCGGCTCGGCGCACAGATCGCGTTGGCGCAGAAGCAGTTGTCGAGCCGCGCTCCCCCGGCGGCGATGCGGTCGATCTGCGGCGTCTGGTTGATGCGGCTGCCGTAGCAGCTCATCGCGTGCGCCGCGTGGTCGTCGCTCATGATAAAGACGATGTTCGGCCGGTCCGCCACCTGAAAACCCTTTTCCTGCGTGCCACTCGTCCCATGCCGGCTTCAACAATTTCCGCCGTTGCCAGTCCGTTCGAAGGCGCGCATTATCGACCGGGAAGCACGGGTTGTCATCTGCACCCCATGCCGCGAAACGTGGCATCATCGCGCGGTGTGGGAGCGGCGCGAATCCTGACCGCTCACGCGCAGTCAACGACACGAATCTCAGCGCCGCGCCGAATCCCGGCGTGCGGCGTACACCAGCGAGGTACCACCGATGGTCTCGATCGATGTCCGCCCAGCAATTGTCGAGCGCATCCAAGCGGTCGCGGTGTGGCGACGCGAGCGGGCGCTCTACGACCCGGCAGCGGCCATCGATCCCCGGCAGCGACGGAGTGCCGCCGGGCTGGACGAGTTGGCGGACCACGTCGCGGCCCTCCAGCCGGACGATGATCGCCTGCGCGAGCTGCACCGCCTCGCGTTCCAGGGCGACCAGTTCGCCCCCGGCGCCTCGCTTCTGACCGAGCTAGGCCGCTTCCGCTTCTACGACGCCGACACCACCTGCGACGGTTTCGTGGACCATATGCTGGAACTCGCCGCCTTCGACCGCAACGAACACGAACTCGGCGGCCCCCAAGTCCCCGGCGACGAACCATGGCGTGGGAGTTAACCGGCGAGCCACACCGGGTTCGTCAGCGCCCGGATACCCCCGCCCGCCCGGTGGACTTCAGCGCGGACATAGGGAATCCCCGCAGGCAGGTCCGCAAGCGAAACCGTCACCTCGCTGTCCCCATCGAGCACCGGCATGGCGCGCACCACACCGCAGTCGCCGATAAGGAGAAGCGCATCCCCCGTGGCGTGGACGACCCGGGCGTGGATACCCGCTTCAATTCGCGACAAGTAGAGCTGCGGTCCACCGGGCGATTCACTGACGAAACAGCGCCCGGCGCGAATCGCGTCGAGGATGCCCCAAGCGGTGAGGACGCCGGGCGCATGCACCCACAACGTCGGGGAACCGAGTCGCGCGGGAGCCAGCGGGTCGTCCGGCGCTCCGGCCAGACCCAACGAGTGCATGTCGCTGCCGCCAAGCGCAACGAGCCGCTCGCCGCGTCGCAGCCGCTCCGCCCAGTACCGCACCGAGACGTGGTTGAGCCGGCTCCACCACCCGTTCCAGACTTCGACCGCATGGACGAGCGACGTCAGCGCCGGATACTCCCAAGGCGGCCCGAACGGCTTCGGATGGTTTATGCTGACGAACCCACCGGCACCGACCGCCGCCTCGATCGCGCGCCGCACACCGCCCTCGGACGGGTCGCGAAAGTCGAACCACTCGTCCACGCCCCATACGTTGAAGTGCCCCGCATACGTCGTGACCTCGACCCCCGGCACGAGCACCGGCCAGCCGTCGCCCTCCGGCACGAGTCCCGCCGGTGACCGCGCCCGGTTGTGGTCGGTGATCCCGATGAAGTCCAGTCCCGCCTCCGCCGCGGCGGCGGCGACCTGCGCGGGGTGGCTGTCCCCGTCGGAGTACACCGTGTGTAGATGCAAATCGCCCCGGTACCAGTTCGCTTCCGCCGCAGGAGGCAGGGCATCCCGGCGCGGCGCCTCCGAGAGGAGACGAGGTAACGGCGGCGCGGCGATGCCGGCGTCGAACCAGACCGCGACCGTGTAGTCGAGACCGTTCGGACCCACCTTGTAGCCGCCGAGCAGGACGTGCCAGACGCCCGACCGCGGCGGTCCGGCCACGTACGGTGGCGTCGCCCAGTCGCTGCCGACGGTGATCGCCAGTCGATTGCTGCCGCTCCAGCCCCGGAACCCCGGCCCACCAGCCGCCGTGCCCCGCTCGTCGAACAGACCGATGTCGAGCGTGTTGCCACCGACCCGGAGCGGGTTGGAGTCGATCCGGTCGTTGTAGGTAACGCTCAAGTGAAGCTGTCGGACCCCGTCCGGCACGGTGAACGGAACGTGACGAAACGTCTGCGCCTCCTCCGGATCGAAGCGCCCGGAGATCGTCAAATTGGACGGATTCGGCGGCGATGATTCGGTCACGGCGCGGCAAGCCCTTTCGGTCCCTGATTCCCTCGTCCGGCACCGCGGCGGTGCACGGTGCTCATCGTTGGACCGAGCCGCGGATTCGTCAATCCCTACGTACCGACGCTTGCCAGGCAGGCCCGTTCATGAGTGATATTGACATTAGGAGAGTTACACTATAGTTTCGTATCATGAATGACGGGGCAATCGACCGCAAGCTGATTAACGCCGTCGTCACCGAGGCCGGAATGCGCGGCGTCACCGTGGCCGAGCTCACCGTCGAGGACATCGCGCGTGTTCTGGGCATTTCGCGGATGACGCTCTACCGGCGCATCGGCTCCCGTGCGGCGCTGCACGCCGCCGTCCGGGCCACCGGCGTCGACCCCGGCGACCGCCCCGGTGCCCGGACGCGCGCGGTCGAAGCGGCGGCGGCGATCATCCGCGAGGGAGGGATGCGGTCATTGACACTGGAAGCGGTGGCGGAGCGAGCGGAGTGCTCGTTGCCGGCGCTCTAC
>JACDBO010000452.1 GCA_013694885.1 Chloroflexia bacterium
CGGCTTCGACGGTCTCCGCCGGAAGGGTCGCGATAGTCCGATCCACCGCCTCGGCGGCGTCCACCGCGCTCCGCACCGCCGCGCGCACTGGCAGCGCCAGCCACTGATCGAGCGCGGCCGCGTTCACCAAGTCGAGCAGGTCGTCGCTCAGGGACACCACCGGGCCGCCGTCTCGAAGGTGCCGCTCCCAGCGGGCCAGGACGAAGCGGTCCCAGAAGGCGATGTGGGCGAATGCGGCGGCGACGGTCCAGCCATCACCCATCGGCCGGGCGAGATCGGCATCACTCAACCAAGTGGCGAGGGCCCGCAAGCGCTCCCGCGACTCGTCACCGCGCGTCAGGTGCGTGTGATCCATGGTGGGTCTCCACCTCCTGCGGCGTGAACAGCGATTGGCGACGGCATACTACCCGAAATACGTGAGACGACGTGCGGTGTCCGGAGGCACCACGCCGTTGTCGTCAGTGCTCCGGGATTGGAAGTGTTGCCACGAACGCATGGAGGAGCGCATCCGCGTCCACGAAGGGGGCAAAACGGTGACGGGTGGTGGTGCGGAGTGCCGAGTAGTCCCGCTCCGCCCGGATCAGCACATCCGGGTCATGGAAGGCCGCTCGCGAGACCGGAACGCGTCGAGCGGCGGCCTTCCGTATCAGAAATCTTGCCACTCGTTCGCGATCCAGTTCAGTATCTGAGGAAAGAACAATGGCAAGGTCGAGTAGGTCTTGCCTCCGATCCCGATTGCGAATGGGTTGCTGAAGTAGGGCACGCAGTTTCTCGGCGACGATGTCCTCGATCGTCGCGACCCGCAATTGGTGCGAGGCGTCGAGCATCATCTCGGTGGCCGCGCAAATGGGTTCGTTGAGACTGATATCCACCGGGACATTACGGGGCTCGATTCGCCGCCAGCCATCCGCTGGAGCAATCGATGCTCATCCGGCAGGGCGTAGCCGATCCGGACATGGATGGTGGCGAAATGTCTGCCAGTCCCGGGCGGATTCTGGCGCACGCTTTGGGTGCTGAGCGCGATACCTGTGCGGCGACTCACGGTTGTCAGGCCGCGCTCAAGGTGCCGCTCGATGGTGTCTGGTCTTGGTTCCAGCATGTCTGCGGACGCATCAAATGAGAAGTCGAGGTCGACCGTGCTGCGATTCGGTTGCCGATGGAAATCGAGGGCGTTGCCTCCCTTGAAGACCAGCACTTGCTGGAGGGGGGGGCGACGGCAATAGCCTGAAGCACAGTGTATTGAGCGAATCTCACCCGTGCTCCCGATGCTCCGACTCCATGCGCCGTAGCCCAGGAAGCGATCTGGCGGAACGTCGCTGGGTACTCGTTCGTCACTGCCCGGTCTCGTGCAAGAGGTACGTGGGACCGTTGAGCGAGAGGTTCCACCGGTCACTGTACGTCGATGAATAGGGCGCCGAGCCGACCAGCTTGCTCGATCCGCCACGGTTCGCGCTTGCCCGCCATTCCTCCGCCAAGGAGTGGCCCCGTTCGAGTTCATCCAGAATAAAGCCAACACGCTGCCGCAGAACCGCCACGTTGAAGCGCTCGACGTGGTAGACCAGTGCGTCGAGATCGATCACATCACGGGCGAGCGCCCACGCCCGCAGGACATTCGCGATACCGCCGCAGAGATCGGGATGGAGGAGTCCATCGAGAAGCGTTCGCTCGGGAGTCATCACACGTACGGGATAACCATGGGGTTGGTAGACGGATTCACCGAAGAACCGCTGTGGTCGGACTCTTGTCCAGTCGATGGGACGCCCAAGGATCTGGGCTGGCCGATAACCAACGGGAAGAGGAACACCGTCCCAGTCCTGCGGCTCGGTGCCGATTGGCAACTGACCGCCCCGTCCGTCAAGGGAAACCACGGCCATGATGAGTTTGGGCAGTTCATCTGTGAGACCGTGAAACGCCAGCGCCGTAAGATGACTCAGCGCGGCGTACGGATTCGCCTCCATGAGGACTTCTACTTCGTCGAGCGGTCCCCACCGAGCGTAGGGAACAACGACCTCGTAGAGATAGGGTTGCCGGAGGATCGGCGACAGTTCGCCCCGGTGCCGCATCTCCCGCAGAACGGGAAAGAGATCCGGTGTGGTGGTCGGGATGCGCTTCCAGCGACGTTCGGCTGACCGAAGCGTGAATGAGGCGCGCCTCATCAAAATGAGGGCTCGCCAGTCCGAAAGA
>JACDBO010000270.1 GCA_013694885.1 Chloroflexia bacterium
CCTCATCCCGCCAGCCGAGCGACCAGAACGGCATCACCTCCGGCATCGCCCCGTGCGCCAGCAGCCACCGCGCGGTCGTCTCCTGACCGAAGCGCGCCGCGAAGGCGAGCGGGCTCTCCTCGTTCGGCAGCGACGTGGTCGTGATCCGTGCGGCGGGGAAGCGCTCCAGCGTGGGCAACGCGCCACCGGCGATCTCTTCCGCCAACGTGATCAGTTCCGCGTCGGGTGGTGTGCCGAGTCGCCCGGCCGGCAAATGCCAGGTCTGCCCGTCGCCGACCGCGGTGAACCCGAGACGGCTGTAGAGGCGTTCGCCATCCGGCGTCGCATTCAGGCCGAGCGCGGTCGCGCCGCGCCGCTGGGCAAACGTGGCGGCCGCCCGGATCAGCGCGCTCCCGATGCCGCGCCGCCGCGCCGCCGGCAGCACACCCATGCTGTAGACCCCGGCGATCCCCCGCCGTCCTCGCGTCAGATGGACCGCCACTTGCCCCACGACCGCACCAGCCGCACCAGCCGCACCAGCGTCACGCTCCTCGCGCGCGAGAAAAAGCCACGCTCGTTGCCGGCTCACCGGGAGACGACCGTGGGCGATGAGCGCAGCGGCCTCGTGCGGCGACGTATACGGCGTCCCGGCGTCAGCCGCCGCGGCGATCTCCCCGTCGTCGCCTGGTATTGCCAGGCGGATTCGGATTCCCGGTGAGCCAGGGAGTCCCGCGAGGTCCGAGAGATCGGTCAGATCGCGGTGCATCCAGTGCGGTCGAAACGATTTGTCGCACCCTCGGGCGAGCAGGTACCGGGTCAGCGCCATCCGCACCGGCTCATCGCTCGTCGCCGACCAGATGAGCACACCGCCCACCGGCGCACGCTGGCGCAGCGCCTCAAACGCCCCATCGAGCGCCCATCCGGATGCCGACCGGCCCGGCGCTACCACGATGGAACCGTCGTATGTCCCGTGGATGATGGTCAACCCGCGCGACCGGCTGACCGAACCGGGACTGGACGAGGCCATCTGCCGCAACCAACTCCGCTGATTGGCGAAGATCGCCGCGACCCACGCGTCGACGGCGCCTCGCCCATCGGCTGTGGTTGCTGTCTGGCGCATGGCGATAATCGGCTCCGGTCGAACCCGACGGCGCTCTATTCGGCGCTACTCGCAACGAATGGAGAAAGGGGGAGAGGCAAAACAGGAGCCAAATCGCGGCCGTGGGGGATGGAGCCCACAGCCGCGCTGGCCGCCTCAGAAGGGAAGGCTGAGGTGTACGTACCCTACCAGCCGCCCCTATCTGTGTCAAGGTGTCACTGTGTCTCCAGCGCTGGTAGACGGCGAAAGGGCCCTCTTGCCCGCACGTTGTTGACGAGGTAGTATGAGTGATCGGGGCTGACATGTTGTAATCTTCGGCGGAGTCGGTTTGATGGCTGCCAATGGACACGAAGAGCGGGCCGAGGTGTTGCGGCGCCTGTTCGGCCAGGCGCCAGCCGAGGCGGTCACGGCTGCCGCGCAGGCGTTGACCATCGCGGCCACCGACAAGGAAAAGGCTCCATTTGTGACCCGTGCCCTTCACGCGCTGGCCGAAGCCGCCGAGGTCTCCAGCAAGGACGCCCTGCTGGTCGCGGCGTCGGCGCGTTCCGACACGCTGACCCTCTTGCGAGGGCTGGCGACGCCGGACATGTTGGCCCATGACCACCCCTTTGTTGAGGTGTATGCCCAGGGCATCGAGGCGCAACACTGGATCCTCGAAACCGAAGGTGGGACGGTGACGGCCGAGCATCTCGGACGCATGCTCCGCCTGTCGCGTCAAGCAATCGACAAGCGCCGCCGCAACAAGACGCTCATCGCCCTCCCCCTCGGCCGGCGGGGATTTGCCTATCCCCTTTGGCAGATTCAGGACGGAGCGGTCCTGCCGGGACTCGATGGGGTTCTTGGCGAGTTGGCCGAATTCGACCCCTGGACCCAGGCCGGATTCATGCTCAACCCGAACACCTGGCTCGACGGCGCGTCACCGCTGGAAGCGTTGCGCCGCGGGAAAATTGCCGAGGTCCAGTTCGCTGCCGCCGCCTACGCTGAATAGGGATGCCGCCGCGATGCCCGATCGACCAGAGTGGCATCCCCCTCCGCTCCCCGAACCGCCGCTCGATCTGGCACGCTGGGAGCTTCCCACGCGAGCGATCCCCTTGCCGCTCTATCAGTGCTATCGGCGGCTTCGCGGTCCCCTGAACGACAACCGGCGCAGTACGGGGAGGTTCAATGCCCCGGCTGGCGAATTCGGGGTTGCGTATCTGAGCGATCGTCCAGAGGGAGCCTTCGCCGAGAAGTTCTTGCAATCGTCGGCCAGGGACGAACGAGGCAGCAGCTTCATCACGCAAGCGACCCTGGACGCGCACCGGCTCTGTGCAGTCGACCTTGGGCCGGATGCGCCCCGTGTCCCGCGCGTCGTCGATCTCACCGCCAACGGCCCACTGCTCATCGGCGCCGATGGTCGGCTCTGCGCGTCGACCGACGATCCGGGTCTGACGCAGCGCTGGGCGTTGGCCCTTTGGCGCCATCCTACCGTGCCGGATGGTCTCGCCTACCCGGCCCGCCACGACGCGGCCGGTCTGTCGGTCGCACTTTTTGACCGGGCTGGGTCGTTCCTGGTGGACAACCCCTCTCCCAATCTCCTCCACGATCCTGACCAGCTCATGGT
>JACDBO010000314.1 GCA_013694885.1 Chloroflexia bacterium
GCTCCCTCATTCACTCGTCATTTTGAGCGCATGAGCTCCCTCGTTGAGAACCAATGGCACTAATGAACGAGAGATTTCTCGCCGCGGCTCGAAATGACAATGAAGGTGGTGGCTTGTACTGACACTAGCTTGTGAGGAGCAATCCAATGAAAATCACCCGCGCCACCACCTACATCGTCGGCAACCCCTGGAAGAACTGGCTCTTCGTCCGGCTCGACACCGATCAGGACGGTCTCTACGGCATCGGCGAGGGAACGAACAACGGCTTCGCCAAGACGACCGAGGCCGCTGTCCACGAGTTGACGCCGCGCTTCGAAGGTCTCGACCCGTTTCAGATCGAGACGATCGTGCAGCGGATGAGCCGAGACATGTACACCGAGGGCGCCCAGATCCACATGAGCGCCGTCGCCGCGGTCGAGGTCGCCTGCTGGGACATCATCGGCAAGGCCACCGGCCGCCCGATCTACGACCTGATCGGCGGCCGCTACCACGAGAGCCTGCCAACCTACGCCAACGGCTGGTACGCCGGCCCGCGCACCCCGGAATCGTTCGCCGAGCGCGCCCTCGCCGTCGTGGCGAGAGGCTACCGAGCGATGAAGTTCGACCCGTTCGGCGCCGCCTGGCGGACGATGTCGCTCGAAGACCGCCACCTCTCGATCGCCATCATCCGTGCTGTGCGTGAGGCAGTCGGGCCAGAGGTCCAACTCATGATCGAGGGGCACAGCCGGTTCAGCGTCAGCGAGGCGGTCTGGATCGGCGAGCACATCGCCGAGTACGAGCCAACCTGGTTCGAAGAGCCAACCGGCCACCAGAAGATCGACGCCACCGTCGAAGTCGCCCGCAAGATCGCCGTCCCGGTCGCCACCGGCGAGAGCTACGCCAGTATTCACCAGCACGCCGAATTGCTGGCCCACAACGCCGTCCACATCATCCAGCCGGAGCCGGGCAACATGGGCGGCATCTGGCGCACCCGGCAGGTCTGCGCGATGGCCGACGCCCACTACGCGATGGTCGCGCCCCACAACGCGCAAGGGCCGATCTCGACCGCGACCTGCATCCAGATCAGCGCCTCGTGCCCGAACCTGCTGACGCAGGAGCTCTTCGACGAGTTCAACGTCGACTGGGAGCGGGATTTGGTCGACCACCACGCCGAGGTCGTCGACGGCCGCTTGCGGGTCCCCAACCGTCCCGGTCTCGGGGTCGATCTCAACTGGCCGGAGCTGGAGAAACACCCCTACCAGGTCAGCAACTTCCTCCCCCTCTTCGCCCCCGGCTGGGAATGCCGCGAAGGCAACCGCCCACCCGACCCCACCCCGGAGGACGAGAAGACCGGCACCTGAGTTGTGGGCAACGTCTACGTAATTCGATGGAATGGGAGATGCTGAGGACGCGATGGAGGTGATGCTGCATTGCGTCGACTACAGGAGCCGCGAGGTCGTACTGACGGAGCAACGTTGGCGGGATCTCGTCATCGTCCAGCACCCGGAACTGGAGGGCTTTGAGTCGACTGTCGAGCTCGCGTTGACGACGCCGGCGTTCGTGAACCATGACGCCACGCATCCAAACCGGGAAAGCCATTATTGCCACTCGCCGCTGCCTGCCAGCTACGCGGGCGTCTACATCAAGGTTGTGGTTGAGTATGTGGGAAGCGGCGCTTACAGCGGATACGACGGAGAAGTAGTGACTGCCAACGCTGTTGATCGACCGAAGCCTCGGGAGCGGCGCAAATGGACGCGCTGACGCGCCGACGAACATTCACACCAAGTCCGCCGCGACTTGCCGGCATGGACCTGCGCCGGTGGTACTTCAACTACGACCGGCAGAGCGACACCCTGATGGTCTACTTTGGCGGCAAGCCCCGACCGGCAATCAGCGTCGTCATTGATGACCACCAGTTTTACCGCGTCGACGCGGAGACCGAGGAAGTCGTCGGCTACCAAATCGAAAACTTCCTGGGGGAGGTCGTCTACCAGCATCCCAGCTTCCTCACCGTTGCCGAGGCCGCCGGGATCGACGCCGAAACCATCGCCGCCATTCGCGAGCGGTTCACATCGGAGCAGCACCGATTGGCGGTCGCCGAATCCCTCGTCGGGCATCTCGCACCACTCGGCGCGCTTGCAACCAACTGATCTCAAACCACCGGTCAGCTCTTCGCCCCCGGCTGGGTTTTCGCCGCCATGGCGCCGCACAGCGTGCACATTACTATCAGGCTTGCCGTCGTGCCTATAATCAAGAGCGTAGCGACGTGCGAAGTCCAGCCCAGATTCGAGAGGAGAGAAGGCATGGCTCTCCGTGAGAAGCAGCAACTGTCTCCAGCGGTCGAAGAGCTCCTCCGACGCAATCGCGAGGAAGCGGCGCGTTTTCGCGAGCAGCACGGCGACCCACGAGAAGCGCTCGACCGGTTTGTCCGTGAGACGTACGACTATGATACGCTCCTGCACGTCTATATCGACATGTTCGAGCGTGGAAACGTATGGGACGATGCTGACCTGATTGATGAGCCCCAGGATCATTGACTTATCCGAACCTGGCGTTCGCCTTCCCGATCCAGTAGCCATAGACGCGAACGTGGTAGTCGCCCGGCTGCTTACCGCGAGGGTTCGTCAGCATCCCTTGAACGCGACCAGAGCCACCGACTTCTTTGAGCGCATCGTCAGCGATGGACAACAAGCGATTCTCACCCCGACCGCCTACGGCGAGGTACTTCACGCCTCAATCAGACTCCAGTACGAGCAAGAACTACGACTCAATCGTCAAGCTATCACCGCCCGCTTCGGTCGGCGGATCACGAGCTGGACCGAACTCTACAAGCGCGATCCTTCAATTGCGCGCCACCACGAGGAAGCATTGGAACTCCTCCGGCAAACGCTTGGCGGCAACAACGTCGCCATCGCTACCCCGGCGCAGCTCGGCCCGATTTCGTCGGGACGGCCGTATGACGAGAAACTGGTGCGGCTGGTCGGCCGCGATGGGCTCGACACGAATGACGCCCTTATCTTCATGGAAGCCAGCCGGCTGGGCATCACCGCCATCGTCACCATGGACAGGGACATGGAGCGCGCACGGCCGGACTTCGATGTCTACACATGGGTTTGACCGCTCCACTGTCGCCCTCAAGCCTGAAGAACTCATCGGGAATGTGAGGGCCGCCCTGCCGCCCTGATCCACTTGTGGGTGTGCCTATACTTTGAGGAACGCGTCTACGCTCCGCCGTTCCATGACGAAAGAGGCACGCGATGGCCACACAGGCAAAGACACCGCAGCAGGAAGCGCTGGATCGTCTCGTGGAGCGGAGCCGCAAGGAGATCAAGGAGGCACGGCGGCAGTACGATGGTGATCCGGACGAGGCGCTCGACAGCGTCGTCCGTCAGATCTACGACGAGGAGACCTTGCGCCAGATGCTCAAGTATCTCCTCGAAGGGCGGTCCGATTGGGACGACGAAGAAGATGAACTAGCTGATGCCGGGTAGGCTCCTCGACGTTTCACTCCCGGAGGGCCACCTCCCCGATTCAGTCGTCGTTGACACGAATGTATTGGTCGCGCGGTTTCTGACCGCTCACCATCATCAGGCGCCTGTGGATGCGGCACGCGTCGAGGCACTCATGAGACATTTGCTCTCCGACAACCGGCGAGTTGTCCTTACTCCCTCGGCCTACGCTGAACTTCTCCATACGTCGATCCGCCTACGGTATCAATCGGAGCTTCAGCACAGTCGGCAAGCGATTACCGCTCGCTACGGACCGCGAATCACCAGCTGGACGGAACTTTACAAACGAGACGCATCGATTCTCGCGCGCCATTCGGCGGAACTGGACTTGTTGCGCACCACACTTGTTCTGCGCGGCATCATCATTTCCGCGCCGGAAGACCTGGGGCCGTTGACGTCGAGAAGGCTCTGGCACGAAGAATTGGTCCAATACATTGCACGCTACCGTCTCGACACGAACGATGCCTTGATCCTGATGGAAGCGGATCGGCTCGGCATCTCCGAAATCGTCACGATGGACCGGGACATGGAGCGCGCGCTGCCGGATTTCGATGTCTACCTGTGGCCATAGGTGGTGCGGGCGGGTCACATCCGCGGTGGATCTCACAACGGTGGTGCTCCCACGTTAATCGTTGTGACGGCGGGCGGATGCCCGCGGTGACGACGAGCGGCGGACGAGTCGACATCCGCCTCACGACGGCGAGAGAAGCATGAGCGCTCAGATGCTGGCGACGGCCGGCGCGACAATGGACCAACCACCTTTGGAGGCGTTGGGCGTCGGGCCGACGGTGGCGCCAAGCTTCTCGACCGTCGTCGCCGACCACGGCGACGCGATCTACCGCTACGCCTGGCACCTGACGCGCAACCAGACCGACGCCGACGACATCTACCAGGAAACGCTCCTGAAGGCGTACCGGGCATACGGCAAGCTGGACGGCGATGCCAACCACCGGGCCTGGCTCTACCGGATCGCCTCGAACACCTTCATCAGCGACCGCCGCAAACGGAACCGGGAGAACCCGCTGACCGAGGCGATGGAGCAGACGGTGCCGGCACCGGCGGTCGAGCAGGCCGATGGGCTGGATGCCCGCGACCTGCTGCGCGAGGTCGAGCACTCGGTGACGGAACTCCCGCCCAAGCAGCGGGCCGCGTTGATCCTCCGCAAATACCACGAGGCCAGCTACGCCGAGATCGCCGTCAGCCTCAACACCTCGGAGGTCGCCGCCCGCGCCAACGTCCACGAAGCATTGAAGAAGCTGCGCACCCAGTTTGCCGACCGACTTGATTGGATACGACCATGACGACCCACAACGAACCCCGCCAGACCCACATCGATCAGCCAGCGCCCGGCGCCAGCATCATCGAGGAGGCACGCCAACCCGGCGTCGACCCCTGCGATGTCGCCTGCGATGCGATGCCCGGTTATCTGGTCGGCGATCTCTCGACCCCCGAGAAGCTGTGGCTGCACGAGCACACCGCCGGTTGCAACTACTGCCACAACGTCTTCGACAGCTACGAGCGCGTCGGCAACGCTCTGGACGACACCGCAACCGCCACCCCCCGCCCGACGCTCTCCGTCGCCACCGCGCTCGGACTGCGCGAGGCCCGCTACGGGTTTCTCGACACGCCGGTCGGCCCGGTCCTCGTCGCCACCAGCGACTTGGGACTCTGCGAGGTCGGGTATTTGGCCCATCGGGAGCGGGACGACGTCCTCGGTGAGATCGAGACACGCGGGCTCTTCCCGATCGAGAACCAGGCATCCGTGCGCCCGGCGACCGATCAACTCGGCGAGTACTTCGCCGGCAAGCGCCACACCTTCGACCTGCCGATCGACTTCGGCGCGATCACGCCGTTCACGCGGGACGTGCTCGGCGCCACCTCGCGGGTCCCGTTCGGTGACGTGCTGACCTACGGGGAGATCGCCCGGCGGATCGGCAAGCCCGGCGCCTCGCGCGCGGTCGGCAACGCGCTCGGCCGCAACCCCCTCCCCGTCGTCGTCCCCTGTCACCGGATCGTCCGCGCCGACGGTTCGATGGGTTGGTACACGGGCGGAACCGGCATCAAGCGCCGCCTCCTCGCGCTTGAAGGCATCCACTTCGACCAGACCCGCCAGCTCGCCCTCGGCGCCAACGTACACTGACGTCCACAGGCGCCATCTCCGTTTTTTCAATCGAAGAATTACCCCCGAATGCCGGCCATGTTCAACCACGAACGTCAGCCGCGCTCTTTGAGGGAGCGAGGCGCGCCGGGCACCGCGCTACGATTCGAGAATTGGGTACTTAAGGAACGCATCCGCCTCTCCACGGGCGACGAGATCGCCTTCGATCGCTTCGGGGAGGGGCCGCCGGTCGTACTCGTCCACGGCACCCCGAGCCGGTCGTGTATCTGGAGCGCGGTGGCATCCGCGCTCGCCGAGCGCCACGCGGTGTATGTCCTCGATCTGCTCGGCTTCGGGCAGTCGTGGAGGCCGGGCGATCAAGACGCGTCGATCCCGGCCCAGGCGCGGGCGCTCGCCGAGCTGATCGAGCGGTGGGGTCTCGATGCGCCGGGGATCGCCGGGCACGATATCGGCGGCGCGGTCGTCCTGCGCGCGCACCTGCTCAAGCATGTCCCGTTCTCGCGCATTGCCCTGGTGGATGCGGTCGTGTTCTGACCGTGGATCACCCCGGCCACGCGGCATAAGCAGAGGTATGCGGAGGCGTACCGCACGATGCCGAACCACATCTTTCGCGGCACCGTGCTCACGCACCTGCGGACCGCCACGGCTCATCCGCTGGACGACGCCATGTTCGCGGCGATATTCAGTCAGTGGGAAGGCGAGGATGGCCAGGCGCGCTACATGCGCAATCTGGAACGGTTCGACGAGCGCTACACCGAAGAGTTCGAACCGCTGAGCGCGTGGGTTCATGTCTGGCTATCGGCTGACGTAAACTGGCGTCGTCCCGAAGACCGCTGCACGCACCGATCCAGTCGGAGGACCCGCCCGTGGCCGACCCGACGCCCGCCGACGGCAGCCGTCCCCAGGAAGTGCCCCTCAGTCCGCTCGCGGATCGGGACCGCCCCGGCGTGCCGCTGCCAACCCCGCTGACCTCCTTCATCGG
>JACDBO010000340.1 GCA_013694885.1 Chloroflexia bacterium
GGTACAGGCACTCCAGCTCAAGCGCGAGGAGCTCCAGGATTTGCTGGACGACGTGCGCACGACTGGCGCGGCCGCGTTTCCGCTCGCCGCGGCAACGCTCGTCGCACCGATCGACGAGCAGGAGGTCTGGGCCGCCGGAGTTACGTATCTCCGTAGCCGGGACGCGCGGATGGAGGAATCGACCCAGAAGGATGTCTACGACCTCGTCTACGAGGCCGAGCGGCCGGAACTCTTCTTCAAAGCGACACCAGGCCGCGTGGTCGGTCCCGGTGAAGCGGTCGCGATCCGGTCTGACTCGACCTGGGATGTGCCTGAGCCGGAGTTGGCGCTGATCATCAACCGCTTCGCCGAGGTCGTCGGCTACACCGTCGGCAACGATGTCTCCTCGCGCAGTATCGAAGGCGAGAACCCGCTCTACCTGCCGCAGGCCAAGGTTTACACGGCCTGCGCGGCGCTCGGCCCGGTCGTTACCCTGCTCTGGGAGGTGGACTCCCCCGACGCGCTGGCGATCACGTTAACCATTGAGCGAGGTGACGCCGACCACTTCACGGGCGAGACGTCGACGAGCCAGCTCTCCCGTCCTTTCAGCGACCTCGTGAGCTTTCTGCACCGCCACAACACCTTCCCACAGGGCGTCGTGCTGATGACCGGGACCGGCATTATCCCGCCGCCCGAGTTCACACTCGAGGATGGCGACGTGGTGCGCATCGATATCGAAGCAATCGGCACGCTACGCAACCCGGTCAAGCGGTTGCCGGCGGTGTGACCAGGCGGGCGGCAAGCAGGACCGCCTCCCGCGGGGAGACGATGACTTCGGTGACGGCCCATCCCGACAACCCATACCAGAAGGCGCGAACGGGATCGTGCGCCGCGGCGCGACGCTCGTCATCATCGACGAGCGGGGTCAGATCGTCGAGGACGACCAGACCGCCAGGCGCCACCAGAGGCGGAATCCGATCCGGGAACTGGTGTTTGGGCGGTACCGCGTCGACGAAGAGTACATCGAACGGGGCATCGGCGGCGATGAGTTCCCAATCCCCGCGCAGCACCGTCATGCGGGGTTCGGCGGCGAACATTTCACGCACGGCGTCGGCCCGTTCTGGATGACGCTCGACCGAGAAGAGCCGGGTCTCCGGCGCGCAGCCGCTCAGCAGCCAGGCGGTCCCGGTTCCGCACCCCGCCCCGACCACGCCGATCCGACCACCCGGGCGCGCCGCGGCCAGCACGCGCAGCAATGCTCCGGCCTCGTCGGAGCACTTCGAGGCTAAGCTGAGACGAGACGCAAGCGCCTTTGCCTCCTGGACAGGTGGGGGCAGATCCACCGTCGCGGCTCCCTCCGGCACCAAGCCGGCATCACGATCCGCCGTACAATGGGGAGCGTTCGGACCCAGGTCGAACGCACCAGGGATAGCACTCGTGCCCAGACTCGACAGCCGGTGCCGGGCAGCACTGAAATATCCACGGCCGGCGAATGCTGGTCTCATTCGATTTTCGAGCGCGAGGGCGACAATATCAACGTGAGTGAGCAACGCGCTCGACCTCGCTATCGTTCGTTGCAAAAGGTACCGCTGATGCCTGACTGGTACAAGACGTCACGACACACTGCTGATGCCGGTAGCGAGTTGACCCACTTCGACGCCGCCGGACGGGCACGGATGGTCGATGTCGGCGACAAGGCGGAGACGCACCGCATCGCGATCGCCGGTGGCCGGGTGAACATGCAGCCGGCGACGGCGGCGCTGATTCGGGAGGGCCGGGCCGTCAAGGGTGATGTGCTCGGCGTCGCTCAGGTGGCCGCGATCATGGCGGCCAAGAAAACGCACGAGTTGATCCCGATGTGCCACCCGCTGCTGCTGACCCGCATCGAGGTCGCCTTCAGCGTCGAGGACGACGCGGTGACGATTTCCGCCTGCGTCGAGACTCGCGGCCAGACCGGCGTCGAGATGGAAGCATTGACGGCCGTCAGCGCCGCCGCCCTGACGATCTACGATATGGTCAAAGCGGTCGACCGCGGCATGACCATCGACAATATCCAGCTCGACGCGAAACAGGGAGGTCGATCCGGTGACTGGCATCGCGACTCTCCCTGAACATTCGACCCATGCTGGCCAACAACCGCCACAGGCACGCACTGCGTTTACAATGCCGACCAAGGCAAGGGCGAAGTGTCGGGCAGCTGTCAAGTGCGCTGTGCCCGGGGTGACAGGCAACGGATCGTGAGGAGGACGAGGCGGTAATGGCGTATGCGTCGACTGAGCGGGGACCGGTGGGTGTGAGCGTGGCGGCGCCGGGGTCGGACCGGTTGGCGTGGTTCTTCCTCCGCGTCTCGGGCGCGCTGCTCGTCGTGTTCGCGCTCGGCCACCTCTTCATCACGCACTATGTCAACATACCGTCGGAGACAACATTCGACTTCGTCTCCGCCCGCTGGGCCAACCCCCTCTGGCGGTCATTCGACTGGATCCTGTTGCTCGCCGCGCTCTGGCACGGGCTGATCGGCCTGCGCTACTCGGTCACTGACTGGATTCGACCAGCCGGCTGGCGACAAATCGGCTTCGCCCTGCTGTGGGTCTTCGGTCTCATTTTCACCGTCGTCGGGTCGGTGACGATCATCTCGTTCGATGAGGCGGCGGCGCGCGACAACACCGGACCGCTGGCCGGGGCATTCTGGATTGCCGACCTGCTCGGCTTCTCGCTCTTCGTCTTCGCGGTCGGCACCTATCTCTCGATCGTGGCCCTTGCGGTTTGGGTCTACCGGAACGTCAAGGCGGGCATCACGCCGGTCTACGCCGGCGATCCCGGCCAGTACGCCTGGGTGCTCCACCGCCTGACGGGCATCGGCATCCTCTTCTTCCTGCTCGTCCACGTCATAGACATCATGCTCATCGGGCTGGGGCGCGACGTCTACGACGAATCGGTCGAGTTCTATGCGCACCCGTTCCTGTTGCCGATGGAGGTCCTGCTCGTCGGCGCGGTGATCTACCACACCTTGAACGGGCTGCGGATCATTGCCATCGATTTCAGTTCGACCGGCGTCCAGCGCCAGCGCCAGTATTTCTGGTGGGTGCTAATCGGCTCAGTCGCGCTCACCATCCCCAGCGGCATCATCATCTTCGCCAAAGAGCTGTTCTGAACGGAGGGGATAGGGGATAGCGCATACTCTTCAAATCCCCTGTCCCCTGTCCCCTGTCCCTTCACAGCGGCACACAGCCTGCGTTTCCGGGCGTCAGCGATGTCGTCTGAACGTGCGAGGGACACACCACTCCATGACTACCGCCGAGATGCCCGACCCCGCCGCTTCCGCCGCTGAGGCGGGATTGCGCTACGTGTCGGACGACCGACCGTGCATCACGCGCCGCCGCGCCGGCAAGGGCTTTTCATATCGCTCGGCCGACGGTGAACGCCTAGCGGACAAGGCGCAGGTGGCGCGCATCAAGTCCCTGGCGATCCCGCCGGCGTGGAGCGAGGTCTGGATCAGCCCGTCGCCGCGCGGGCACATTCAGGCCACCGGTCGCGATGACAAGGGGCGCAAGCAATACCGCTACCATCCCAAGTGGCATGAGGTCCGCGACGAGACCAAATACGGCCGCTTGCTGGCCTTCGGCCGGGCGTTGCCAGGCATCCGCGAGGCCGTCGAACGCGACCTGCGCCGTCAGGGACTCCCCCGCGAGAAGGTGCTGGCGACGGTCATCCGGCTTCTGGACACGACCTTGATCCGCGTCGGCAACGAGGAATACGCCCGCGAGAATCGCTCGTTCGGCCTGACGACGATGCGCGACCGCCACGCCGATGCCGGGAGCAACAAGGTGACGTTCAGCTTCCGCGGCAAGTCCGGTCAGGAACACGAAGTCGAACTCCACGACCGCCGGCTGGCCGGGATCGTCAAACGCTGCCAGGATCTACCGGGGCAGGAACTCTTTCAGTATGTCGAGGACGACGGCTCGCGGCGACCCGTCACCTCCGAGGACGTCAACGCCTATCTGCGCGAAATCGCCGGTGAGGAATTCACCGCCAAGGATTTCCGCACATGGGCCGGCACCGTGCTGGCTGCCCAGGCGCTCGCCGCATTCGAGG
>JACDBO010000350.1 GCA_013694885.1 Chloroflexia bacterium
GTACCGCGCCGGGTTGGCCGCGGGCGACGAGCGAGCCGTCGATGTGGTAGGCGCGGTCCGCGAAGGCCTCGCGGACGACGGTCAGCCCCGCCTCGTGCCCGGCCGCTTCCAGGGCGGAACCGGGAGCGGCGAAGAACCGCGGGGCGGGGTCGAAGGCGCGAACGGCGGCGGCGATGGCGGCGGCGATGGTCGCGTCCTTGACCGCGAGGTTGTAGAGGGCGCCGTGAGCCTTGACGTGGCGCAGCGGCACGCCGGCGGCGCGGCAGAAGGCGGCCAACGCGCCGATCTGGTAGAGGCAGTCGGTGCGGACCTCGTCGGCCGTGGCGGCGAGGGCGCGACGACCGAACCCGACCAAATCGGGGAAACTCGGGTGAGCACCGACAGCGACACCGTGCGCCGCCGCGCGGGCGACGGTTTGTTCGATGACCCGCGGGTCGCCCCCGTGGAAGCCGCAGGCGACGTTGGCGCTGGAGATCAGCGGGAAGAGAGCGTCGTCATGCCCGACCGCGAACGCTCCGAAGCTCTCGCCGAGGTCGCTGTTGAGATCGACGGCGAAGGCGGTCATTGCGAGGTGTCCTGACCGGCCACCGACCGGATCGGCGAGGCCTTGCTGGCCCGAAAGCCGGCGCGCTCAGCCGCCTCCGGCGTGCGGAAGCAGACGTTCGGGCGCGTCACGCCGTAGTGGGAGCCACCGGGCACATGGTAGATCTTCGACGTCGCGTTGCCTTTGATCGGGAAGTCGGCGGGGCAGTCGAACGAGCCGTCCCCGGAAATCTGGTCCCGGCCGCCATCGTCAGGCGTTGCTGCCGGCGGCACCGGGGATGCCGTCATCACGCCGGGGTCACTGACGGGTTCGCCCGGCGGGGCGGCGCGCTCGGCGCCGCCGCGACCGCCAGCGACCGAGCCACCTGTGCGCGACGATGGCAACGGTTCCAACTTGTCGGGTCCGCTGACACGCTCGATCAGCGCGCCACTCGCACTGGCGAGCACACCGCGCCGCCACAGGATCAGGACGAGCGAGACGGCGAGGAGCGCCGGCAACAGCCAGCGCAGCCGGCGCTCCCGGTTGTCCCGTCCTCGCCGCCGACGCCCGGCGCTACGACCACCCGCCATCGCTGGCCTCCCTGTCGTCATCCGTCAAGGCCGCCATCATAGCAGGCCGCCCCACGCCGCCCATGACTGGAGCGGGCCGCACAGGGAACGTATCATCGCGCGGGAGGGAGGGGCATCACGTCATGAGCGAGGACGCGCGCCCGCTGGAAGGGTATCAATCACCGTACCGTGCCGGAGAACTCCTCCAGACGGCGGCGACCGTTTCCGCGATCGCCCTTGCCCTGGCCACGCTGACGAATGAGCGAGGACCGGTGATTGACGGCTACCATCCGTTGCCTCTCATCTTCCTCTACGCTGGATTTTTCGCACTCGTCGGCAGCTTGTATGCTATGGTCGAGGTCTGGATCGAAGTTGGACTATCGCCACGGCTGCTGCTCGGCATCGATGTACCAACGTTCGGCGCGAGCGCGCTGATTGTCACGACGTGGGGACTCAGCCTGACCGGGTCGCCTACCTTTGGCTCCTGATCGACGCTGTCCCCTGAAGGAAGCCGCACGATGCGCTCCGAATCTCCACACCGACCGCTGCTCCAGCCAGCACCCAGACCGAGGGTTCCCGCTGGCGTGGCAATGATCTTGGTCACTGTCGGTTTCGTCCTTGTCTTGACCGGGATCACCGCGCTTCAGGTCGTCGGTGGCATCTTGCTCATGAGCAGCATGGTGCTGCCGTTCCTCAGTCTCCCGTCGCGGCTGGACCGGTCGCGAGACACGATCGAGCCACCGTTAACCGCCGTACCGCCTCCCCCTCGAAGCAACGAAGCAGACACTGGTGAAGCGCGGCAGCCTCCGGCTAATGGGCAGTCCCCAGCGGGCAGGCAGCGCGTGCGCACGGTGTCCACATCGCACCGGACCCGGCGCCGCTCGTCGTCCCACGGGCACTGATTCCCGACGACCGCCTCGAACCAGCGGAGTCGCAGCCCACATCATCGCCCGGCGAAATGGTAAAATCACGCTTATGGCAACCCCACACGACGACCCGGACACCACCTCGTGATCGATGCTCTCACCTCCCCCCACCCCATCATCAACCGACCGGCTCCCCGCGCCGCCAAGCCGGTGACGCTCTACGATCTCACGCTCGATGAGCTGGAAGCGCGCGTTCGTGAGGCCGGGCAGCCGGCCTACCGGGCGCGGCAGGTCTACGACTGGGCCTACACCAAGCTGGCCCGCGACTACGAGGCGATGACCAACCTGCCGGCAACGCTACGGGCCGAGCTTGGCGAGACGCTGCCGCTGGCGGCGATGACGCCGGTGCGCGAACTCGTCACCGACGACGGGCAGACGTTCAAGACGCTCTACCGCACCTTCGACGGCCAACTCGTCGAGACGGTCCTGATGCTCTACCCGGAGCGGGCCACGGTCTGCGTCTCCTGCCAGGTCGGCTGCGCGGTCGGCTGCGCCTTCTGCGCCACCGGACTCGGCGGGCTGACCCGCAACCTGACCGCCGGCGAAATGGTGGTGCAGGCCGTCGACGCGGCGCGGCGATCCCACGAGCTGGGGCGGCGGCTGACCAACCTGGTGATGATGGGGATGGGCGAGCCACTGCAAAACTACGCGGCGACGATGCGCTTCATCGGCATCATCCACGACCCGCGCGGGCTCAACCTCGGCGCGCGCCGGATCACGGTCTCGACCTCGGGTATCGTGCCGAAGATCGACGCGCTGGCGACGGAGCCCTACCAGCTCAACCTCGCCGTCTCCCTCCACGCGCCGAACGACGAACTGCGGAGCCGCCTCGTACCGATCAACCGGCGCTGGCCGGTGGCCGAGCTGCTGGCGGCCTGCGACCGCTACATCGCCGCGACCGGGCGGCGCATCTCGTTCGAGTACGCGCTGATGAAAGGGATCAACGACGGCGAGGGAACCGCGCGGGAGCTGGCGACGCTGCTCCGCGGTCGACTCTGCCACGTCAACCTGATCCCGCTCAATCCCGTCGACGTGCTTCCCTACGAGCGCCCCGACCCGACCGGGATCGAGCGCTTCGCCGCGACCCTCCAAACCGCCGGCATCCCCACCACCGTCCGCTACTCCCGCGGCGTCGAAATCGCCGCCGCCTGCGGCCAACTCCGCGCCCAGCACGAGCAGGCGAGCGCGTAACCGGCGGCCTGGGCGTCATCCAGTGTCGCGTAGGCCACGCCGCCCGGCTCTGAAGCACCGGGCTAGACCGACAAACCCGGCTAAAGCCGACTCCTTTCCGTCGGCACGTAACTCCCGTTCCGCTGACTTGCATTCTTCATGGTTGCCGGTGGCCAGCACCACGCGACTGTCATTTCGAGCCGCAGTGATAGTTATCAGTGATAGTTATCAGCGAGAAATCTCTCGTTCGAGGGACACCGGCATCCCTTGAACAACCGGTTTCCGTCAGTTCCTCAGCAGAGGATCTCGTGCGCTTCGAATGACGCATGCTCGGTGCAGGGAGTTGAGCGACGACGGCGAAGCGCAGCATCGGAGGGCAATCGGCATTATCTGGAAAGCGCGTCGCCACCAATGAATCCATCTAACGGGTTGCTCGTGATCGATCCAGCGCGGGATCCCCTCGGGGTGCTGGCGTCGACGGCGCCGGTGGTGGCCGCGGCGCGGCACGTCCGTATCCGGGGCGAGGCGGTGGAGCGGGTGGCTGGCGAGCTGTCCGAGCTTGATCCTCCGGGGTGGGACGAGGGGCTCCACTGGCGCGACGGGACGTGGCGGACGGCCGTCTGGGTGCTGGTGCTCGATGCGCTCAACTTCTGCTTCTGGTCGACGAGCGACGACCCGGCCCAGCGCTGGCGGGTGGAGTGGCAAGGGCACGCGCACAACGGGTACGACGCGCTGGCGGCGGCGCTGCACCGGGCGGTGGCGGAGGGGCGACCGCTGTGGGACGCGGCGTATCTCGCGGATGTTTCGGACGATGAGGTTTCGGATATTCTGCAATCGGTGAAGGGCGCGCCGTCGATCCCGCTCTTCCCGACCCGCGTCGCCCACCTGCGCGAGGTCGGTCGCGGGTTGCTGGCGCTCGGGGAGGACGCCGCCCGCGCCGGCGTAACCCCGGTCGAGTATCTGATCGGGGAGGCCGGTGGTTCGGCGGCGCGGCTGGTCGAGCTGGTGGTCCGCCACTTCCCGTCCTTCGACGACACGGTGCTCTGGCCGGAGCGCTCACCGCTCTCCGAAACGGACACCGTGCCAGCTCAGAAAATCCGGTTCTACAAGCGGGCGCAGATTCTGGTCGCCGACCTCCACGGCGCGTTCGCGGGGTCCGGGTTGGGCGCCTTCCACGACCTCGACGGGCTGACGGCATTCGCGGACTACAAGGTACCGCAGGTGCTGCGCCGCCTCGGCGTCCTCGCCTACACGCCGGCGCTGGCGACGCGGATCGCGCGGCGGGATTTGATCACGGCCGGATCGCGGCCGGAGGTGGAGATCCGGGCGGCCACCGTCTGGGCCTGCGAGCTGCTGCGCCGGGCCATGTCGACTCACGGTCGCGCCATCGCCACCTACGAACTGGATTGGCTGCTCTGGACGGCCGGCCAAGCGCTGCCGCCGTCCAGCGAGCCCTACCATCGAACGCCGACGATCTTTTACTAAGTGCCTATCCGGATAACCCCACAAACTGCCGTCGGGCGGGCCGCATCTTCCGGGCAGGCCAAGCCCCTCGCCACGGTAGGAGCGTTGTCGCTGGGGAGTTTCGACCCTTCGATGGGGCCGACCAAGGTATTCCTGATTCCTGTTCCGATAGGCGTGCTTCAGGAATTGAGTGCCGGGAGTACCTCCTGGATCAGTAGCTCGACCGTCGTCAGCCGCGGGAAGCCGCCGCAGTCGAGCATGAAGTAGTCGACCCCCAACTCGACGAACGGCCGCATCTGGTCGATGACCTGCGCGGGGGTGCCGACGAAGTCCTCGCCCACCTGATGGGCGTATTCCGGGCCGCGCCGCGCCCGCACCGCTGCCAAGTCCGCGACCCCCGCCGCGGTCGGCGCGCAGACGCACCCGCCGGACCAGGTGCGTCGCACGGTCGCGGGGTCGCGCCCGATCGC
>JACDBO010000394.1 GCA_013694885.1 Chloroflexia bacterium
ATGTTTGTCCCGACCGAGAGTTTGGTGATGAGGCTGAGATTTTTACGATCCTCGGTGACGAGGGCGATCCCGGCGGCGAGCGCGTCCCGCGGGCCGCCGAAGCGCCGGGATGTGCCGCGCACGACAATTCGTCCACCCACTCGACGGCGGGGATAGACCCCGAAGATCGTCTCCAGCAGCTCGGTCCGACCCGATCCCATCAACCCCGCCACACCGACGATCTCCCCTTTCCGCACCGTGAACGAGATGTCGTCCAGCGATCGCCGCTGCTCGCCCGGCGCGGGCGTGAACGAGAGGTGTTCCACACGCATGACTTCGTCGCCGACCTCCGTCGGCGTCTTCGGGAAGAGATCGCTCAGCGGTCGCCCGACCATCATCGCGATCAGTTTCCGCTGATCCACATCTCCGATGGCCTCGGAGCCGACAAAGGCGCCATCGCGCAACACGGTCACTTGATCGGCGATGCGGAAAATCTCGTCGAACTTGTGAGAGATGTAGATCATCGTCACGCCGTGAGCTTTCAGCCCCGACATGAACGCGAATAAGTGCGTGATCTCCGCCTCGCTGAGGGCGGATGTCGGCTCGTCGAGGATCAGCAGGCGGGCATCGAGCGAGAGCGCCTTGGCGACCTCGACCAACTGCCGCTCGCCGATCCGCAGCGCCGCGATGGGCCGGTTGGGTGATTCGTGGAGATTGAGGCGGTTCAGCAACGCCCGTGTCTGGCTGGCCATTCGCTGGCGGTCGATCGTGCCCCAGCGGGTGCGGGGTTCACGCCCGAGGAAGATGTTTTCGGCGATTGTGAGTTCCGGAATCAGATTGAGTTCCTGATGAATGATCGCGATACCGTGGTCCTGGGCGTCGCGTGGACTCGTCAGCGAGAGCGGTCGATCTTCCCAGCGGACCTCGCCGTCATAGTCGGTGTAGACCCCGCTCAGGATGCGCATCAGCGTCGACTTACCCGCGCCGTTCTCGCCGACGAGCGCATGGATCTCGCCGTCGCGGACGGTGAACGAGACGTTGTCCAGCGCCCGCACACCCGGAAAACGTTTGCTGACCGCCTTGATTTCAAGCATGCACCGAGCCTCGTAGCGACGGAATCGATTTCACGGTGACGTGGGCCGATGATTGCACACGTCGCAACACCTGTCCAGCACTTCCCTCAGTCATCCCGCTTGAGCCGCGACCCGCCACCGGCGACCGAAGCCGCTCGCTGAGGACGACGAGACGACCGCCCGTATACTCACGCCGTAGCAAGGACGAACGCCATCGGTCGTTGACATGGAGGGGGAGGGTCACATGACTGTCAAACTAGCGACGCGAATGGAACGGCTGGGAACGGAGACCGCGTTCGAGGTGCTGGTGCGGGCCAAGGCCCTGGAAGCGCAAGGCAAGGACATCATCCATCTCGAGATCGGGGAGCCGGACTTCGACACGCCGGAGAACATCGTCGCGGCCGGGTGTCGCGCCCTCGAATCCGGCTGGACGCACTACGGACCGGCGGCGGGCCAACCGGAGCTCAAACAGGTTATCGTCGACTATATCAACCGCTCCCGCGGCACGGACTTTCGACCCGAGCAGGTCGTCGTCACGCCGGGTGGCAAGCCGATCATGTTCTTCCTGATCCTGGCCTTGCTCGAAGCGGGTGACGAGGCGATCTATCCCGACCCCGGTTTCCCGATCTACCGCTCGATGATCGACTTCACCGGCGCCATAGCCGTGCCGATCCCGCTGCGCGAGGAGCACGAGTTCCGCCTCGATGTCGATGAGCTGGCGAGCCTGATCACGCCCCGGACGAAGCTGCTGATCCTCAACAGCCCGGCCAACCCGACCGGCGGCGTGCTCGAACGCGGCGACATCGAGGCGATCGCGAAACTCGCCGTCGAGCACGACATCCTCGTGCTGGCCGACGAGATCTACAGCGAACTGCTCTACGAAGGCGAGCACATCTCGATCGCCACGATGCCCGGCATGGCCGAGCGGACCGTGATCCTCGACGGCTTCTCGAAGACCTACGCGATGACCGGCTGGCGGCTCGGCTACGGGCTCTTCCCCGGCGACCTGGCGGCGGCGGTGAGCAAGCTGATGGTCAACAGCGCCTCCTGCACCTCGGTCGCCTTCCAGCAGGCGGGGATCGAAGCGCTCACCGGGCCGCAGGACAAGGTCGTCGAGTTCCGCGAGGCGTTCCGCCGCCGCCGCGACCTGATCGTCAACGGGCTGAACCGCATCCCCGGTATCTCCTGCCTCTCCCCGAAGGGCGCCTTCTACGTCTTCCCCAACATCACCGGCGTGGGGATGCCCAGCAAGCCCTTCGCCGATCTGCTGCTGGAAGAGCACG
The DNA here is from genome assembly GCA_013694885.1 of Chloroflexia bacterium. Classification (GTDB taxonomy): domain Bacteria; phylum Chloroflexota; class Chloroflexia; order Thermomicrobiales; family UBA6265; genus JACDBO01. The sequence goes on from JACDBO010000394.1 coordinate 2,336, forward strand.
GCGTCGCCGCCCTCTCGGGCACCGCCTTCGGCGCGGCCGGCGAGGGCTATCTCCGTCTCTCCTACGCCACCTCCGAGGAAAACCTCACGAAAGCGCTCGATCGCATCGACGCGGCGGTGAAGGCGACGGTGGGGTAGGTAAGGAGATCGCTATTGGTCGGCGAGGTCCTTCAATTCGTAGCTACGATTGCAGCAGTTGCGGCTAGAGCCGCTGCGTTCAATCTGTACCTATACCAACGGCCGCTGATCGCTGTGCGGTTGAACGAGAGTCACAACGGGTACGAAGTGTGTGGAGAACCACTCTTCAACAGGCGCAGCCAAGAGCGTCGTGGTTGAAACGTTGTCCATCGATGAAGGCGTCAAAGGCAGTAGGGCGCAGTTAGGATTAGAGAAAGGAGCAAAAAGGGCGATCCGATGCTTAGCTCTTGGTGAGTCCATAGTCCTCTGGGAATGAAGAAAGAATTTCGCATCAGGGAATCCCTCACTCATACCCGTTCTCGATCCTCCAGATCAATTCATCCGCCAGCGCTTCCTCTGCCTCTCGTCGAACTCGCTCGTAATCCAAAGGGACCCTCAATGCGATATCGCTCACGCCACTCCTCGAACGTCATTCGGGGAAGAACCGTGATCTCCAAAGTCTTGGGTCCAGTCGTTCGAATGCTGACCCAGTCGTCCAGTCTGACCCCGACTGTACCGCTGATCTTTTCTGGAAGTGCGATCTCGCATCCATCACCCACCATGGTGGTTTCTTCAGATGATGCCATGAGGTACCTGTCTAATCGCGGCCTTAGCGCGATGCGTTTCGCTTCTTGTTGCAGGCAGGCGAAACAAACCATTCCAGCCTAATTGGCTGTGAGGGGGTCCGGCACGGTGACGCCCTGTGCGCGCAGCTTACGAACCTCCTTGGTGTAGACAGGGCACGAGCGTTCGCTAGCGAGCGCGCAGAGGTAAGCGTCAACGAACGCCAACCCAGGAGAATCTCTCCAGCGCTCGATCGTGGCCAGCATCGTGGCTTTCTCGCCGATGATCCCCGGCCAACTGACGACCATCGCGAGGTACCTCGCTACCTGTCCCCTATCCATCTGCTTTACATAGCGCGGAAGCGAATACGACAGCTCATGGAGAATCGGAAACTCGAGGCGTACTTGAACTTTGCCCTCAGCGATAGCCGTCAAAAACGCTCGGCACTCGTCACTTTGTCGATCATGTGACTGCGCGTGAACGAAGACGTTGGTGTCGATGAGCCCTTCACTCATTGTCGAGTTCTCGCAGCGCGTCGGCGGCCATGTCCTCCTCGACCTGAGTGCGCAGCGTCTCCCAGTCGAGCGGTTCATCGACGGTGAAACGCTCGAATGCCTCGGCCAGCGTCATCGCGGGCAGGACGGTCAGCTTTACAGAGTGATCGCCGACCGGTGTAATAAGCACCGTATCGCCAGGTTTCGCGCCGAGAAATCGTCGGGCCTTGCGCGGCAGTGTCATTTGGTATCGGGTCTGCAGTTTAGCGGTCTCTGCCATGAAAACCTCGCACATTCTTGGATGCATCTGCAAGTGACTCAGTAGCACGCATTCTAGGAAACGCCTGTCATTGAGTCAAGTCGCATGAATCATCGGCATTGCCATACCGATCGTGCAACCCTCGAATCCTGAACATGTCACACCTTCAGGAAAGCTTCGTCCGGGTATGATTGCATGGTGGGTGACGACCTTTGCATCGGAGCACGTCCTCGATGGATCTACTGCGGACGTTTTATGCCTACTACAGGCCGTGGAAGAGACTGTTCTTCATCGATTTCGGGAGCGCGGTCGTCTCCGGCCTGCTGGAGCTGGCGTTCCCAATTGCGGTCGCCTACTTCATCGATGCGTTGTTGCCCAGTCATGACTGGGGATGGATCATCGCCGCGTCGATCGGGTTGCTGCTCATCTACTGCCTGAATACGGGTCTGATGATGGTGGTCACCTACTGGGGGCACGTGCTCGGCATCAACATCGAGACCGAGCTGCGACGCCGCGCCTTCGACCACATCCAGAAACTCTCGTTCCGGTACTTCGACAACCAGAAGACTGGGCACCTGGTTGGCCGAGTGACGAAGGACCTCGAAGAGATCGGTGAGGTGGCCCATCACGGCCCGGAGGATGTCTTCATCGCGGTGATGACGTTCATCGGGGCGTTCGCCCTGATGTTCGCGATCAACCCGCGGCTCGCGCTGATCACCGCCTGCATCGTGCCGTTTACCGCCTGGGTGACCGCGCGCTATGGGGGGCGGATGGCCCGCACCTGGCGAGACCTCTTCAGTCGTGTCGGCGAGTTCAACGCCCGGATCGAGGAGAACGTCGGGGGTATCCGCGTGGTTCAGGCTTTCGCCAACGAGGACCACGAACGCGCGCTCTTCGCCGAGGACAATGCCAACTACCGCGCGACGAAGCTCGGCGCCTACCGGATCATGGCCGCCTCCATGTCGCTCAGCTATCTCGGGATGCGCCTGACGCAGCTGGTGGTCATGGTGGCGGGAACCTGGTTCGTGATTCAGGGTGAGCTCACCAATGGCGGGTTCGTCAGTTTCCTGCTGCTCGTCGGGGTATTCTTTCGGCCCGTCGAAAAGATGTCGACGGTGCTAGAGATGTATCCCAAAGGCATCGCCGGGTTCAAGCGGTACCTCGACCTGTTGGCCACCGTCCCGGACATCCAGGATGAGCCGGGCGCGATCGCGGTCGCAAACCTTCGCGGCGAGATCCGGTACGAGAACGTGACGTTCGGCTATACACCGAACCGACCTGTGTTCCGCGATTTGAACCTGACGATCCACGCCGGGGAGACGGTGGCCTTCGTCGGCCCCTCCGGTGCCGGGAAGACCACGATCTCGTCGCTCCTGCCCCGCTTCTATGAGATCAGCGGCGGGCGGATCACGATCGATGGAGTCGACATCAGAACCATGACCCTGGCTTCGCTGCGCCGGGAGATCGGGATCGTCCAGCAGGATGTCTTCCTGTTCGGCGGGACGATCCGCGAGAACATTGCCTACGGCAGGCTCGGCGCCAGCGAGGACGAGATCGTGACAGCGGCCCGGCGCGCGAAGCTGGACCTGGTGATTGCCCAGTTGCCGGCAGGCATGGACACGGTTATCGGCGAACGCGGCGTGAAGCTCTCGGGCGGCCAGAAACAGCGGATGGCGATCGCCCGCATGTTTCTCAAGAACCCGCCGATCCTGATCCTGGATGAGGCGACCTCGGCACTCGACAGCGAGACCGAGCGGGCGATCCAGCAGTCGCTGGCGGAGCTGGCGGTGGGGCGGACGACGCTGGTGATCGCGCACCGGCTGGCGACGATCCAGAACGCGCATCGGATCGTGGTCGTCGATGAGAGTGGCGTCGCGGAACAGGGACATCACGACGAACTCGTCGCGCTCGATGGCATGTACAAGAAGCTCCACCAAGCTCAATTCGGTTGGCGGCCACCCGCGGACGACGCCACCGTGGAACCGCTTGCCTCTGGGGTGCGTTCGCGGACTAGCGTCGTTGTCGGCTGACGATGCTGAGGACGTACCAGAAGAGCAGGGCGATCGAGGCGAAGAGGGAGAGCGCGGCGGCGACAGGTTGGTCGGTGCGGTACGTCTTGAGGATGTTCGAGGTGTTGTAGAGGATCGAGCCGGAGGCGAAAGCAACCATCGCCATCGCGAAGAGCAGGCCGAGGCCGAAGCCGAAGATGATGCTGGCGACGATGAGACCAAGCGCGAGAAAACCGCCGACGATCAGCGCGCCGCGCAAGAATGAGAAGTCGGTGCCCGTGAACACGACGACCGCGGTCAACCCCGCGACCATGAGCAGTGTGATGACCCCGGCGGTCGGGAGCACGTCGTCGGCCTGACCGGAGATGCCAAGCAGCAGCGGCAGGAAGAGCACCGCCTCGGCGAGGATGAAGAGCGCGAATCCGGCGTAGACCTTGCCCGCCGAAGCGGTCGTCCGCGCCCAGCGGTCGGCGAACGACGTGACGATCCCGAACACGACAATGACGAGCAGCCAGTTGTAGCCCTCGGTCATCACACCGGCGAAGTCACGGGCGCCGGGCCACTGGAGCAGCAGAGCCTCGACGGCCGCGAAGACAAGAATCGCCAGTGCGACGTACAGATAGACCTGCTTGATGAAGCCTGCTCGCACACTCGCGGGCGCGGACGCCGCGCGAACGGTCCGGGTTTGCGCGCTCATCCGGGTGCCCTTCGTTTCGTGCGTCGCGCCGCGCCGGGCCGGCTCCAGGAGACGGCGACCTACCCAGAAACGGCGGAGGCGATGAGCTGGCGCAGGATGAAGAGGATAAAGAAGGCGACCAGGATCGACAGGTCGAGCATCCCCACCGGCGGCACGATCTGCCGGATCGGCGCAATGATCGGCTCGGTCAGATCGTAGAGGATCTTGCCGATACTCGACCGGAAGCCGGGATCAAACCAGGAGCAGATGGCGCGCCCGATCAGGATAAACGTGTAGATCTGAAGGATCAGCAGCAGTAGGTTCGCCAGGTCAGTGGGCATCGGGTTCGGTGTCCTCAGTGGGCGGCTTCGCGCGAACGACGCCGCATGAATCATACAGGTTGCCGCTCATGCCAGTATAGCGAAGGTCACCCAGAGCCACGCGACCGGTGTCCGTGGAGCGGTCAGCGCAGGGTCGGGATCACCTCGTCGGCGATGCGCTCGACGAGCGAGAATTGCTCCGGCGGTGGTGGCTGGAGGATGAAGTCAGCCATCCCGGCCTCGCCGAAGCGGCCGATGAAGTCGCGGAACGCCTCGATCGATACCCACGGGTTCTCCTCGGGCATCTGGGCGACGACGTAGAGCAGCGAGCGGCGGATCGCCGCCGGGTCGCGGTCGGCGGCGACGGCGGAATCGTCGAGCCGGGCGTTGCGCTCGCGAATCTCGTCCGGCGTGCCGCGGGAGTTCCAGGTGTCGGCGTAGCGTCCGGCGAGGCGGATGGTGCGCGGGCCATGCGCGCCGATCATGAACGGTGGGCGCGGTAGCTGGAGTGGTGCCGGCCGGTTGGGAGCGTCGCGCAGCGTATAGTGCTGCCCCTGGAAACTGCTGACGCCGTTGCGCAGGTAGGTGTCCAGCAGCGTCACCGCTTCCGCGTAGCGGTCGACCAGCTCCTTGGTCGGCGGGAAATCGAGACCGAACGTCTCGTGCTCCCAAGCGAACCAGCCGGCGCCGATGCCGAGTTCGAGCCGGCCGGCGGAGATGTGGTCGACCGTCACCGCCTGTTTGGCGAGCAGCGCGGGGTGCCGGAACGTGTTACTGCTGACCAGCACACCGAGACGGACGCGCTTCGTCGCCATGGCCAGGGCGCTGAGGGCGGTCCATGCCTCGAAGAACGGCCCCTCCCGGTTGGCGGTCGGCACGAGATGGTCGGGCAGCCACAGGCTATCGAAGCCAAGCGCCTCGAACCATTCCCACCGCTCGCGCAGCTCCGACCAAGTGCAGGTCTGAAGCGTCTGAATGCCGAACGTGCGTTGTGTCTGAGGTGTCTGAGACATCTGATCCAGCCCTTCCTGAGTAGTGAGCCACCGCCGTCCCTGAAAACTTGATCCGTCGCTTTCGGACGGCCCCTGGTCCGCCATTCCGAGCGCACGAGGAATCTATCGTTGGAGGGGATGTAGCTTCGAATTGGCTTCAATGGAACGAGAGATTTCTCGCTGCGGCTCGAAATGACAGGAAATATTCAGGGAAAATTACACCAGCGAAAGCCGCTCGTACTGTTCATCGGGCGCCGACAGCTCGCGCAGCGCGGTGACCATCAGCTCCCGCATCGCCTGCGCTTGCGCTGGCTCTCGCTCGGCCAGGTTCTCAACCTGACCCGGATCACGCTCAACATCGAAGAGCAGCGGTTCGTCGTGCCGACGCTGAGATTTTGCCGGATAACGCCAGACGGGTGCGTCGGTGTAGGGCAGGAAACGGCCGGACTCCGCGTCCGGTTGCGGACGGGCCGGCGCGAACCAGTCCCACGGGTTGAGCATCATCGTCGAGTAGAGGTACGCCGGGATGTCGTCGCGGCAAGGTTGGTGGTAGGTCCAGCGGCCGTCGGTGACGTTCATGGTCGACCCCCAGTAGCCGTAGAGCGCCCAGTCGCGGACCCGGTCGGTCTCGCCACGAAGCAGCGGGAGCAGGCTCCTGCCATGCGAGCTGACAGGGACGGGGATGTCCAGCGCGTCGAGCATTGTGGCGTAGAGATCGACCGCCGAGGTGAGGGCGGAGACGCGCTGGCCCATGCGCGGACTCCCCGGTTGCCAGACCATCAGCGGTGGGTGGGCGAGCACGTCGTAGAGCGGGGCGGTCCCCTTGCCCATCCAGCCGTGGTCGCCGAGATAGTGGCCGTGGTCGGTGGTGACGATTACCATCGTGTCATTCCACGCTTTCGAGCGGTCGAGTTCGTCGAAGAGTTCGCCGAGCCAGCGGTCGGCCATGGTCAGCTTACCGGCGTATTGGGCACGGACGAAGGCGATCTGCCGCTCCGAGAGTTTGCTCGCGCCTTGATCGGTGCGGCCGTAGAGCGGCCAGGAGACGAGGTCTGGGTCGCGCGGGTCCTCGGCGGTGTACATCGAGGCGTAAGGTTCGGGGATGTGGAACGGCTCGTGAACATCGAAGCTATCGACCACGAGCAGCCGCTGGTCGTGCTCCAGGTTGTCCGCCCACCAGCGTGCCGCCGCCGAGAACACCTTGGCCGGGAAGAAGTCGCGCTCGTCGCCGAAACCGGCGACGTTGCGGGCATACGCCGCGCGGCGCTCGACCCGCCGGCCGTCGGCGTCGAGGGCGTTGCTTTGGCGCAGCAGGAT
>JACDBO010000396.1 GCA_013694885.1 Chloroflexia bacterium
CCCGGCGCGGCTTCGTGCAGCGCATCATCGTTGTCGGCGGTGCCGTGGCTTACGCCGGGCGCGGCCGCACCAGCTACGCCGCCCGGCAGGGCAACATCCGACTGACGCAGTGGTATCACGAATATGGCGAGCCTGGAGTCCAGGAAGCCGCCGCCCGCTACGCCCAGACCTACACCCAGGAGAACCCGACCGTCGAGGTCGAGATGGTCTGGAACCCCGGCGACTACGGTGCCAAGCTCTCCGCCGCCCTGCTGACCGACGAGGGACCCGATGTCTTCGAGCTCGGCGGCAGCCCGACCCTCGACATGGTCAAGCAGGGCCAGATCGTGCCGCTCGACGACCTCTACACCCCGGAGATCAAGGCCGACTTCAACCCCACGAGCCTCGGCGGCCTGACCATCGACGGCAAGATCTACGCAGTCAAGAAGGTCGACGACACCGGACTGATCTACTTCCGCCCGAGTCTGATGGAGCAAGCCGGGCTGCAACCACCGACGACCTTCGATGAGGTCATCGCCGCCGCCCAGGCGCTCGACAGTGGTCGCACCAAGGGAATGTTCATCGGCAACGATCGCGGCATCGGCGCATTGCTGACGATCGCGCCGTGGTCGGCCGGGGTCGAGTTCCTCCAGGACAACAAGATCGCCTTCAACAACGAGCGGACGGCGGCGGCCTGGGCCAAGGTCAAGGAGATCAACGACACCGGCGCGCTCCTGATCGGCGCCCCGACCGACTGGTTCGACCCGGCCGCCTTCACGCAGAACCTCACCGCGATGGCGTGGGGTGGTCTGTGGATGATGCCCGCGGTGCAGGAGGCGCTCGGCGATGACTTCGGCGTCGTGCCCTGGCCGGCGTTCGATGCCCAGGGTCGACCGGCGACCTTCTGGGGCGGTTGGGCCGAGATGGTCAATGGCCGGAGCCAAAACCTCGAGGAGGCCAAACGGTTCGTCAACTGGCTGTGGATCGAGAAAACCGATCTGCAGACGGACTTCAACCTCTCCTACGGCTTCCACGTCCCACCGCGCAAGAGCATCCAGGCCCAGGCGCAGGCGCTGCAGAGCGGACCACCCGCGGAGGCGGTGACTGTGCTCAACGAGCACGGCAAGCTCCTGTCGCCGCTCTGGAATGCCGCGATGGGGACCGCGATCGGCGATGCGTTCGCCAACATCGTCAATAACGGCGCTGACCCGATGCAGGAGGTCACCACCGCCGCCCAAACCTGCGAGGCGGAGCTACAGCGCGTGCTCGGCTAGAACGGACGAAGGGCCGAGGTACGAGGGCCGAGGGCCGAGTCAAGAACCGCTCGGCCCTCGTAGCCTGGCCCTCGCACCTTCGGAAGGAGCATCGCGTTGAGCGCGGAGCAGGCTGTCGACGGCCCGGTGCGGACGGTGCATGTTCCCTTCTGGCGCCAGACGAAATGGGAGGCGCGATTCGCGTTCGCCCTCTTTGTCGCGCCGATGGTCATCGGGCTGACGATCTTCACCTTCATCCCGATCGTCTGGGGCTTCCTGCTCAGTTTCTCCGAGGCGCGGAACACGCTCAGCCTGGGTGAGTTCGTCGGTTTCCAGAACTACATTGACATGATGAGCGATCGCGAGTTTCGCAAGTCGCTGGTCACGATCGTCATCTTCACCGCGTTCATCGTGCCGCTGACCTACGGCCTCTCGCTGCTGCTGGCGATGCTCGTCAACACGGCGGGGTTCGGGCGGCCCTTCTTCCGCACCGTCTTCTTTATCCCGACCGCCATCTCCTACGTCATCGCCTCGCTCGTCTGGCGGATGGGCATCTTCAGCGGCGTACCGTCCGGTGTCGCCAACATGCTGCTCTATTCGCTCGGCATCGACGAGGTGATCGCCTGGATCGGCACACCCGACCCGCCGTGGCACTGGCTGGTGCTCGTCACCTGCCGGCTCTGGCTCCAGGTCGGCTTCTACATGATCATCTTCCTGGCCGGCTTGCAGGAGATCGACCAGACCCTCTACGAGGCTGCCTATGTCGACGGAGCCCGTGCGGGCTGGACCACGTTCCGCACGATTACCCTGCCGATGCTCGCCAACACCAGCGTCGCCGTGCTGATCCTCAACTTCATCGCCGCCTTCCAGGCATTCGACGAGTTCTACAACATCCTCGGCGGCACGATGGCGACCGCTGGCAACATCACCCTGGCGCGGCCGCCCCTCATCTACCTCTACCAGGTCGCGATCGGCCAGCAGGACTTCGGACGCGGCACCGCCGGCGCATTCATCCTCACGTTCGGCATCATCGTCGTCACGCTGGTCCAGGGCCGCATCCTCGGCTTCGGCAGCCGCCGGTAGCACCGGCCACCTCGGAGAGCGAAGGCATGGCCTCAACGGCGACAACGGAGCGGGCGAACGAGCCGGACGCGCCGAAACGAGGGCGCCGCCCGACCAGCACGTATGTCGCCTCGGCGGCGCGCTACCTGCTGCTCATCCCACTGACCATCCTCTTCCTCTTTCCCTTCTACCTCATCATGCGCAACGCACTGATGACAAACGCCGAGATCACCGCGTTCGAGTGGGCGTGGTGGCCGGCGGATCCGCAGTGGGGCAACTTCACGCGGCTCTTCGAAGGCCAGTTCGCGACGATGGGTACGGGGCTGCGCAATTCCGCGATCATCGCGATCGTCAACCTCGTCTTCCAGACCCTCTTCGCCTCGATGGCCGGCTATGCGCTCGCCCGCATCCCCGTCCGTGGCCGAGACCTCGTCTTCTTCTTCATCCTGCTGACGCTGATGGTGCCGGGCGCCGTCACCTTCGTACCGAGCTACGTGGTGGTCGCTGGTCTCGGCGGTGTCAACACGCTCTGGGGCATCGTCGTGCCGGGGCTGTTCAACGCCTTCGCCACCTTCCTTTTCCGCCAGTTCTATCTGGAGTTCCCGGTCGAGATCGAGGAGGCCGGGCGCATCGATGGACTCGGCTTCTTCGGCGTCTACTGGCGGCTGCTGCTGCCGAACTCGCTGGGCATCATGGCGGCGCTCGGCGTGCTCAGCTTTATCAGCAGTTGGAACGCTTTTCTCTGGCCGCTCGTCATCGGCCAGTCGCGGGACACCTGGACGGTGCAGATCGTCCTCTCCACGTTCCTCACCGCGCAGCAGGTCGATCTCTCGGCTATCTTCGCCGGCGCCGCGGTCGGCGCCGCGCCACTGGTGATCGTCTTCCTCATCATGCAGCGCTACATCGTCCAGGGCGTCCGCATGTCCGGCATCAAGGGATGAGGGCCCTTCGCTCTGGGCAGCATCCTTGCGACAATGCGCGGCACGGAGGTGGGCCGGCACCGTGCCGGGTTCTGCACACACGGTGAGAGGGAAGGATTGTTCGCTATGCAACTTTCCGGCGAGCATACATTCGACGCGCCGCGGGAGCGTGTCTATCAG
>JACDBO010000448.1 GCA_013694885.1 Chloroflexia bacterium
CTCCTCCCCCGTGTCGGGGGAGGTCGGGAAAGGGCAGGAGGCTAGGGGGTGAGGGCCTTGCCAGACGATCATGTTCTCGGCCCTCGAACCTCGGCCCTCGGCCCTTCGTTGTCCTCGACCGGCACCGGGGTGGCGGCGACGATCTCGGCGATCAGGTCGGTAGTGGCGACGCCACGCAAGTCGGCCTGAGCCGTCGGCATCACGCGGTGTCCGAGAACGGCCGGCGCCATCACCGCGACATCGTCGGGGATCACGAAGGGCCGACCGGCGAGGACGGCCGTCGCCTGGGCGGCTCGTGACAGGGCCAGTGCGGCTCGCGGGCTGGCGCCGAGTTCAAGCTGCACATGCCCGCGAGTGGCGCGGACCAGCGCGAGCAGGTAGGTCTCGACCGCCTCGCCAACGTGGACGCGGCGCACCTGCTCGATGAGCCCCATCACCTCCTCGGGGGTGGTCACGGCCTCGACTGTCTCCAGCGGCGTGCCGGTGCGGAAGCGGCGGAGCATGGCGCGCTCGTCGTCCGCCGCCGGGTAGCCAATGGCGGTGCGCAGGAAGAAGCGGTCGAGCTGCGCTTCCGGCAGTGGGAACGTCCCTTCCAGCTCGACCGGGTTCTGCGTGGCCAGGACGAAAAAAGGCCGCGGCAGTTTGATCCGCTCCCGCTCGACGGAGACTTGCCGCTCCTCCATCGCTTCGAGCAAGGCCGACTGTGTGCGCGGCCCGGCCCGGTTGATCTCGTCGGCGAGCAGCACGTTGACGAGGATCGGCCCTTCGCGGTACGAGAACTCGGCAGAGCGTGGGTCGAAGACGAGCGAACCGGTAATGTCGGTCGGCAGCAGATCGGGGGTGAACTGGACGCGGCCGAAGCGGCCACCCAACGCGGCGGCAACCGACCGAGCGAGCATCGTCTTACCGATGCCAGGCACATCCTCGATCAGGACGTGGCCCTCGCAGAACAGGGCGGCGACGATCCGCTCGATGGTCGCCCGCTTGCCGACGATGACGCGTTCTACTTGGTCTGCGATGCGTGCCGCTACTTCACCGATCGCCGCGGCCTCGCGCTCGGTCAACGCGTCCGGCGGCGCGGTGGTCTCAGCGGTCGCTGTCGCCTCGGTCATCGGCGGCCCCTCCGTGCGGTCGGTGAACAATCGCCGGCAGTGTACGACATGACCGTCGCCGACCTGCCCTGCCTTGTGGAATGCGTTGTGCACCTAGGCCGTGATCGGCCCGCCGTCGAGGCGATCATGGCCGGCAGTGGGCCGCGCCGCAAGGGCAGCCACTACCGAGCGCCAAACAACCGTTCCGTATCGCGCCGAGGACAAATCCAGCGTGAGCGGACGTAGGATGGAGAACTTCAATGGGGAAACGAGACCGCTACGAGCCTGGGACATTCTGCTGGGTAGACCTGGCGACGACCGACCCGGAGGGCGCCAAGGCGTTCTACAGCGCCCTCTTCGGCTGGAACGCCGTCGACATGCCGGTCGGCGACGGCAGCGTTTACACGCTGCTCCGCCTGAACGGCGACGACGTCGCCGCGCTCTCCGAGATGCAGCCCGATATGCGCGCCCAGGGCCCGAGAACTCGGCGGGACCGTCTTTGGCGAACCCTTCGATGTGCTGGACGCCGGCCGGATGGCGATCATTCAGGACCCCACAGGCGCGACCGTGATGGCCTGGCAACCGGCACGGCACATCGGCGCCGGCCGCGTCAATGACCCCGGCACGCTGACCTGGAACGAGCTGGCGACCCGCGACCTCCCGGCCGCCCGTACTTTCTATGAAGGCCTATTCGGCTGGCAGACGGAGCCGGTCGAGGCGGACGGCTCCGTTGTCTACGTTACGATCAAGAACGGCGACAGAATCAACGGTGGGATGATGCCAATGACGTCCCAGCACGGCGCCGCCCCGCCCCACTGGCTGCCTTATTTCACCGTGGCTTCCTGTGACGAGACTATCTCGCGCGTCGGGGAGCTGGGCGGCACGCTCCTCGCCGGTCCGATAGATATGCCCAACGGTCGGATCTCCGTCATCCGCGATCCGCAAGGCGCCGCCTTCGCTGTGTTCGAGGGGGAGGTCGACGACTGAATAAGCTTCACCCCGGCGCTAACGCCTCACACCTCGCCTTGACACGGGCGAGGTGTGAGCTGAGAGCTGCCGTCATGGAATAGGGCGACTATGCTAGAACAGGCTGGCGGGCCTCCACCGGCATCTCGTCGCGGGACGGCGCCTTGGTGGCAGATGTCGGCGCGAGCATGCAGGCGACGATCAGCATGGCGAAACACAAGAACGCAATCAATAACAACATGATCACTCCTCCTGGTCGATTCCGGCACAACCTGCCGGTAGCTCGGCCCTCGACCCTAGAACCTCGGCCCTAGAGCTGGTACGCCAACTCGCCGTGCTGGGTGGAGTCGAGACCCAGCACTTCTTCCTCCTCCGGTACGCGCAGCCCGATCGTCAGATCGATTGCCTTGAGGATGGCACCGGTCATGACCGCCGCGAAGCCGGCGACGACCGCCACCGCCACGATCTGCTTGAGCAGCAACTCCGGGTTGCCGAAAAAGAGTCCGTCGTTGCCAAATTCGTTGATCGCCTTTTCGGCGAAGAGTCCGGTCGCCAGCGCGCCCCAGATACCGCCGACACCGTGGACGGCGAAGACATCGAGCGCGTCGTCGATGCGCACGACCTTTTTGAGCAAATCGACCGCGAAGAAGCAGAAGACACCGGCCCCGAAGCCGATCACGATCGCGGCGGGGACGCTGACGTACCCCGCGGCGGGGGTGATCCCGACCAGACCGGCAACCGCGCCAGCCGCCATGCCGAGGACGCTCGGGCGGCCGTGGCGCAACCAGCTCGCGGTCATCCAGGTCAGCCCACCCATCGCGGCGGCGATGTGCGTCACGACCAGGGCGTGCGCGGCCAGACCGTTCGCGCCGAGCGCGCTGCCAGCGTTGAAGCCGAACCATCCAAACCAGAGCAGACCGGCGCCGAGCACGGTCATCGTCAGATCATGGGGCGGATCGGCCTGCTCCTTGTCGAACCCGACGCGCCGGCCCAACATCCGGGCGGCGACCAGGGCCGAAACCCCCGACGTGATGTGGACCACGGTGCCGCCGGCGAAGTCGAGCGCGCCGAATTCGCGCAGCCACCCGCCAACCGCCCAAACCCAATGGGCCACCGGAGCGTAGACGAATGTCGCCCACGCCAGGCTGAAGATCACGAACGCTTTGAACCGCTTGCGCTCGGCAAACGCCCCGGTGATCAGGGCCGGAGTGATCACGGCGAACATCATCTGAAACGCCATGAACGCCAGATGCGGAATCGTCGCGGCATAGTCGCCGTTCGGCTCCTGGCCGACCCCTTGCAGACCGATCCAGTCGAGGTTCCCGATGATCCCGCCCACGTCCGGACCGAAGGCGAGCGTGTACCCCCAGAGCACCCACTGCACACTGATCAGCGCCAGGATGAAGGCGCTGTGCATGATCGTCGAGAGCACGTTCTTCCGTTGCACCAGCCCGCCGTAGAAGAAGCCAAGCGCCGGCGTCATCAGCATGACCAGCGCCGCCGACATCAACACCCAGGCGGTATCGCCCGCGTTGATCTCCATGAACCGTCCCTCCCCGGAACCCCCGAGTCCCTGTGCCGGTCGCTCGCGTTGGCCAGCAGACCACCCATCGCCAGTTATGCGGGTCGCACAGAGCCAACAAACTATGCACGGCGCTGTGCGGACCTAACCAGTCTATGGACGTACCACCCCGCGGGTACAGGTGCGGCACGGACAAATCGCACATCACTTTTCGTGCATATCGCACAGAATCGAGACAAAGCATCGGTTGCTCTCCGACAATGGCCGGGCAAGCTGGGAGGATCGACAAGGCGGGGGTGGAGTGGAAAGATGACGTCACCGCGGCTGCGTGGGTCAATCGGAGGTGCGATGGACGGATTGCGCGGGAAACGAGCACTGGTCACGGGCGCCGGTATGGGTATCGGGCAGGCGATCGCCATCGAGCTGGCCCGGCATGGCGTCGACGTCGCCATCCATTTCGCGCACAGCGAGTCGGGCGCGCGCGAGTCGGTCGCCCAGATCGAGACCGACGGCGGTCGTGCCGTGCCGCTCGGTGGCGATCTCACAGACGTCGCGACATGCCGCCGGATCGTCGAAGGGGCCGTCACCCAGCTGGGGGGCCTCGACCTGCTGGTCAACAACGCGGGCGTCACACTGTCCGCCGAGCTCGCCACCACCACCGAGGCTGACTTCGATGCCCTCTTCGCCCTCAACGTCCGCGCCGCCTTCTTTTGTGCGCAGCAGGCCCTCCCTCACCTCGCACGCAGCGAAGCCGCGGCCATCCTCAACGTGTCATCGATCCACGGAGCGGCTGGATTGCCACGGCACGCGGCCTACGCGGCGACGAAAGGCGCACTCATCGCCCTCACCCGGCAGCTTGCCATCGAGCTGGCCGACCGCCGCATCCGGGTCAACGCCATCGGACCGGGGTTGATCGAGGTGCCCCGCTACTTCGATATCCCCGGCTACTCGACCGCGCAAGGCGACACGATGGTGCCGTGGGGTCGCATCGGCACACCGGCGGACGTCGGGCGCGCCGCGGCATGGCTGCTATCGCCCGCCGCCGAGTTCGTGACGGGCCAGGTGCTCTTCGTCGACGGCGGAACCCAGGCCCGTATGGGACTCTGGTGGAACCGGGCTGGGGAGTGCGACGAGCGAGATGAGTCTCCAACCACTCCGTCTGAATCCCCCGGTGGTCAATGAGAACGGTAACAAGCGAGCGAGTGAGCCGCGTCGCGGTCAAGTCTGGTCATCCGGTGGGCACGTTGAGGAGGAGGAAGAGATGGTAGTCAGCGACGGAGTCTACAGCGCGTTCAACCTCGATGACGAGATCGCGCGCTTCCCGCCCGACCCAGAGACGGAGGCACGGCATCGGGCGGAGACGTTACTCAAAACGGAGACGTTGCGGGTGGTGCTCATCACGATGTTGACCGGCGGCCATATGCACGCCCAGGACGCACCCGGTGCGCTCACGATCCACGTCCTGCGCGGCGCGCTCCGGCTTCAGGCAGCCGAACGGACGGCCGAGCTCGGTACCGGCGAGATCATCGCGCTGGCGCCCGGCGTTCGCTACGCCATCGAAGGAGCCGAGGATGGCGCATTTCTCCTCACCATCGCCGACCTGACCCACGAGCCCAACCGCGGTGGTCCGAACGGAGGAACGAGGGCCGAGGAGCGAGGGCCGAGATAGACCTTGACGGCGTATTCCGCTCCGGCCCATTGGCCGTCATTGAGAGTGCTCCGCAAAGGAGAGGTGCTCTTAACGAGACGCGTTTTCCGTGAGGGAGATCTAATCGTCGTCCTTGTCGTCGTCCTTGCCCCGGCCGCTGTTGTCTGGTTTGTTGTCGTCCTGATCGGAGTCCTTGCCATTGTCGTTTGCGGGTTGAGCTGCCGCTCCGCCCGCGCTGGACATAAGCTGGTCGGTACTGGCACTGCCCTGTTGAACCTGGATGGAAATCTCGCCCCCAGCGAGAAGGACGTATGGAGGGCGAGAGAACTCTCCACGTGGGCTCATGTTCGCGATGGTGATCTCGTTTCGTCCAGCAACGAGCATCGCGCTTGGCAACGTAAAAGTCGTGGTCGCCCACGGCTGCTCGCCCTCGCGGCCATTCCAGGTCGGGAATGGCGTATTCAGTCTCTGGGCCTCTTCCCCATTGATGAAAATGGCGAGCGGAACGTCCGTGAAATTCTCGCTCGTCATACCCTCCACAGTCAGCTCGAAGGTGTCCGTGGCGGGCGCTCCCGGCAGATCGAAGACCACGGTGCCCTGGCTGTACTCCGTCTGTCGTGAATAGAGCCCCGCCCAAGGTTGGCCGTTGCTGCCGTTGTCCTGGTACCAGGCATCGTTCCAGTCGTCCGCGGTGATCTGCCCCGTGTAGGTCTCGCCGCCATTGCTCGACTCGGCGACGGCGCTAGGCTCGCTACTCGTGATGTCCTGATTGCCAGCGACCCCACCCGAACCTTGGGCGTCAGCTGGCTCCTCGGTGGGGTCGACGGGCACAATCGGCGCGGCGGTCGGTTCGGTCGTCGGAGTCGGCGGCGGCACCGGTGTCTCGGTCGGGGTCGGTTGGGTGGTCGCCGTCGGCTCCGGCGCGGTGGTCGCTGTGGGCGTCGGTTGGAGGGTCGCCGTCGGTGTGGGCTCCGGCGGAGTGGTCGGGGCCGGAGTCTCGGTCGCCGGTGGCGCGGCCTCACGTGTGGCCAGCGCCGCTGCCTGCGCAGCCTCCTCGTCAGTCAGCGTTGGCGTCGGCGTCTCCGCAACATCCGTCGGCGTGGTGCCGGTGACTGCGGGCAGACGGGTGTTTGGCTCGTCATCCCGGCCGAACATGTACGACCCACCGGCCACCGCGCCACCGATGAGCAGCAATGCCAGCAACCCGATCGGGAGGGCCCGCAAGAGGCGCGCTCGCAGGCCGCGAGGATCGTCAGGGGGGATGTCCGCTCCCGCCGCGGCCGGATACACCTGAGTCGCCGACATCGCCGCCGCCGGAAGCGCCTGGGTCATCGCCTCGGCATCGACATCACCGGCAAGCGCGGCGGAGAGCGCACTCGCCATAGCCGGCGCGTCTACATAGCGATCCGCCGGCGCTTTCGCCAACGCCCGCATCACGACATCGTCCAGGGGGGGCGGGATTACCTGCCGCGGCGCCCGCTGTGCCGGCGGCACGGGTTCCTCGCGGATGTGGGCGAGCATCAGGGCGATAGCGGTGGGCGCCTCGAACGGCAATCGCCCCGTGAGCATCTCATACAGCACCACGCCGACGGCATAGAGGTCGGTCGCCTCGGAGAGTGCGCCCGCCTGAGCCTGCTCCGGGGCCATGTAGGATGCGGTACCCACGGTGGTGCCGGCGGTGGTCAACCCGGCGTCGATGGTGACATGGGCGACGCCGAAATCGGTGACGCGCGCGATGCCGTCGCTCCCGATCAGCACGTTCTGCGGCTTGATGTCCCGGTGGATAATGCCCGCGTGATGGATCGCCGCGAGGCCGGCGAGGACTTGCCGCGCAACCTCGACGGAACGTCGCGGCGGCAACGGTCCGTCGCGCAGGATCAAGTGCTTGAGGTCCTCACCCTCCACGTACTGCATCACAATGTAGAGCAAGTCGTCGTGGCGGCCGAAGTCGTAGACATCGACGACGTTGCCCTGGGAGACCGATGCGGCGGTTCGCGCTTCCCGCTCGAACCGTTGCACGTAGGTTGCATCGAGCGCGTAGTTCGAGCGCAGCACCTTGACGGCGACCGTGCGGTCGAGTCGCAAGTCGCGACCGCGATAGGTGATCGAGAATGCGCCGGAACCGATCTCCTCTTCGACGCGATACCGCTCCCCCAGTGTTTCACCGAGGGGATCAGTCGATCCGCGCCAGACACCTGACCTGGAGGCACCCGCGGACGCATCGCCGTACCATGCGTCGGCGACTCGCCTGCTCTCATCGGCCGGCGCCCCGTCCACGTCGCGGCCCTTTCGCTGATTTGAATTGTTGCTCCCGCTATCCCGCAAAATCACCACCTCACCCCATACAACGCATGAGGTCTGCCGTTGGGGTCACTCCAGGCGCCGGTCGCCGGCCCGTTTTGCGAGGCTGATGAAGGCGATGCCGGCAACCCGAGCTCCTGAGACATCTGCAAGATCGTTGCCGAGTACGCCGGTGCGTGCGTCAACAGCTCCATCGCGCGCGTGAGCGCCGCGACCGCTCCAGCCTGGTCCCCGGATTGGTGCAGCGCCGTCGCATACAGGAACCAGGCGTAGCCATCGCCCGGGATGTCCGCGGTGAGGGCGTTCGCGGCATCGCGGGCCTCCTCGAATTGGCCCAATTCGAGGAGCGAGGAGACTTCGATGCGGCGCGCTTCCCACTGGAAGGAGTCGATCGCGAGTGCCGCTTGAGCACGTTCAAGCGCTCGTTCAGGTTCGCCGGCGCTCAGCGCCAAACGCGCATCCACGGTCATCAAGACTGCCGCGCGCACACCCGGCTCCTCGCCGTCCACCGCACGCATCGCGCCGGCGAGCGTCTGCCGCTCCTGATCCAGGTCGCCGAGACCCACCAGCGCAAAGGCAACGATCGCCTGAGCCAGCGGCTCATCGCGGAGACGCTTGTCACGCCCTTCAGCCAACGCCGTCTCCCAATCGCTGCGCTCACCGCGGTAGGACGCGCGTTGGAGGAAGGTCCAGCCGCGACCGAGCCGGGCCGTGGTGGTGCCGGGGTCCAGGGTCAGCGCGCGGTTGAAGTCCTGAAGCGCCGCGGTGTACCCGGCCTGATCACCCTGCGCCGTCGTCACGGCGACCAAACCGCGGCCCGTGTAGGCGGCCGCCGAACCCGGTTCAGCCGCCAGCGCCGCGGCGAAGTCGGCACGCGCACTGGTGAGGTCGCCCATCCGCAGCGAAAGCAGTCCACGCGTCGAGCGCGCCTCGGCGCTGTCGCTCCCGGACTCGATGCGCTCGTCGACGCGTGCCAACTCCGCCGCTGGGTCGGCAACGAGCAACGTCCGCAACGTCGTGTTTCGGTCGGCCAGGATGAGACGCGCCGGTGGCGACGCTTGGTCGCCCGGCATTCTCGGGGTGGCGGTGGCGGCCAGGTCCTCGTTGACCCCGGCGGTGCAGCCAGCGAGCAGCAACCCAGGAAGCAAGGTCAGCAGCGCCGCCCTCACCAGCCATACCCAAACCGGTTCCGCCGCGCCACGCCGGCGCCAAAGGTGCACACGTCTCATACCGAATCCGCCTGATGCGTGGCGCAATGCTCCCCACCGTCATTCTGAGTAGAGCGTCACATCGAATGTTTCGTCCCTTGTTGTACACCTATAACCGTGATTTTGAGTGGTCCGTCACAGCAATTGTGTCCCACTGACACGACCGTCATTCTGACGAAGGAAGAATCCCAGCAGCTGCGTCGCGCGCGAAGCGCTCGGCGGCGAAGCCGGCGCATCTATCGGCCGTTCGATTGAGCGATATGCGCTGCGGCGCATCGGCTTCGCCGGCGATGCAGCTGCCGGGATTCTTCGGCTGCGGCCTCAGAATGACGGTGATGCGTGAACGACACATTCGCTGTGACGAATTATTCATCATGACGGTGCGGGATGAGAGCAGCATCGGACATCTTTGCTGCGACAGACTACTGAGG
>JACDBO010000472.1 GCA_013694885.1 Chloroflexia bacterium
GTAATAGACCCCCGATGGCAGGTCAGGCACCGGCCCTATGACGACGGCGAGGATGCGACCGTTCGGCGCAGGGCCGAGGAGGACCAGCCGGTCCTTGTAGCTCTGCTTGTACTCCAATGGGTCGCCATGGCAGACGGCTTCCACCTCGTCGTGGGTCACCCCGTGCCGGGCGATGTGCCCGATGTTCCACTCATCCCAGTTCAGTCGGCGGACATACACCATTCGTGTATCATTGTAATATGCCGGTTCAACCGTCAATCTCCCTGGACCGGATGTTGGGCACTTTTCTCCTGCCATCGGCATAGACTTGGTGGGCCGTGCCTGGAGCGAGCTGACGCTGATCCGCATCGCCTACGCCTTCGAGCAAGCCGCCAGCATCCGACAACCCCCACGCTACCTGATGCCCCCCACCGGCCTCCCTCCCGCGGCCCTCCCGGCCATCCAGGCCGCAGGTTTGCCGCCGAGCGGCACCCCGGTAGCGGAGCTGGCCTCGCCGGTCGCGTCCCCCAGCAACGGCACCCCGACGCCCGACCCGGCGGCGATGCACTGAGGTCGGCTGATTGACGGCAACGGGGAGCGGTGAATCTCGGTTCGCCGCTCCCCGCTGGGCGATGCCCATTGCGACCCGCTGTAGAATCGAGCTACAGCTGTCGGTAGAGTGAGGCTATGCAGTTCGAGTGGGACGAATCGAAGCGGTTGAGCAACCTGGACAAACATGGCATCGACTTCATTGGGGCCATGGACCTCTTCGATGGACGACCTGAATGGACCTCACGCAGCGCATATGGGTTCGAGGAACGTTATGTGACGACGGGTTTGATCGAGGATCGATTCGTCACAGTCGTCTGGACACGGCGAAGCGACAAGATCAGATTGATTTCGGCAAGGAGAGCACGCGATGGCGAAGAGCGAGCGTGTCGTGCAGTACACAACTGAAGAGATCCTGGAGATGCGTCGACGCGGTGAGGACCGGACGGATTGGGCCAAAGTCGACGCGCTCACCGAAGAGGAATTGGAGGCATCCATCGATTTCGAGGAAGAAGGCGAGATCGACTGGAGCACGGTCCAGAGCGGCATTCCCGGACCCCAGCAGCAATTCACCTTGTGGCTCGATCAAGAGGTAATCGATTGGTTCACGGCTCAAGGTATCGGCTACCGGTCGCAAATGAATGCCGTGCTGCGTAGCTACGTTGACGCTCAGAAGGGTTAGGATCGGCGAACTTGTATCAGTAATGCTATTGAATGCTTCGGTGCTGACGCTAATCAGCCGCGTGTTTGTGGTTGCTTTGCTGTGTTAGATTCACTACACATAATCATTGCCATGTGGTTGCCGCTGCTGGTTGGAGAGTTCCGTGTCGGAAGCTGGTGGAGGGCCTCGATTCTGGCTTGATCTCTTCACTGAAGAGACGTGGCTCGAAGCTGCAGAGCATGGCTTTGAAGTTACCGGCTTCACGCAGGGCCGCTGGACGACCGTGCAGCGTATCCACGTGGATGATGTACTTGTATGTTATCTGACTCGACGATCGACCTATGTTGGTCTCTTGAGTGTTACTGGGGATGCGTACCTGGACGATTCGAAAATATGGTCGAGTCAAGTCTTCCCAAGCCGCTTGCCTGTGAAGCCTTTGTTGGTGCTCCGACCCGATTCAGGAGTGCCGGTTCGCAGCTTGGCGGATGATCTTTCCTACTTCAGGAACCTTCCACACCCAACTTCAAACGCGTGGACAGGCTACTTCCGGGGTAGCCCAGCGTCGATCAGTCAAGAGGACGCTGTCGTCATCAGAACAGCTTTGCAGAATGCAGCTGCTGACGCGTCCCGTCTGCTCGACGTACATCACATTCCCAAACCTACACAGCGTCGACAACGCAAACGCCAGCTTGCGGCTCCATCTGAATCAGTTCTCACAAAGAGAAACGAAAATGAACAGCCCTTAGCGAATTCCCTGACGACCGTCCGTGCTCTTGAGCCGGAGGATGAAGTGCTAGCGCGTCGCGTCATTGAGGCGGCTAGCGCTAGCGAAGATGCGGCCTTGTTCGAGACTGCGCTTGCTGATGCGTTCACTTATTTGGGTTTTCGCACTGAACGACGAAGTGGGCCGGGAGATACCGATGTCTTGGCCGTGGCTCCTCTAGGAGAAGACGCCTACGGCGTAGTCATTGACGGTAAGGCGAGTCGACAAGGGCGTGTGGGAAAGCCCAGATCGATTGGTATTCCTTGGAGCGGCACAAGCAACGGCATGACGCTGATCACATTCTCGTCGTCGCTGCCGGTTTCTCTGGCGGAGAGTTGACGCGGGACGCAGAGCGAACTGGTGCGGCTTTGCTCCCGGCGAATGACCTTGCCGAGGTGCTTCGTCTTCACACGATTACTCCATTTTCGCTTCCAGCACTTCGAGACCTCTTTCGATATCCAGGGAAACCTGACCTGCCTTTGACGCGGATGCGTGAGCACGCAAACGAAACAGGTCGGCTTCAACGATTGCTGCCAGACATAATTGATGCGCTTATGGAGGCCCACCGATACGAACTCTACGAGCCGGTCAATGCGGATGCGCTCTTGCTTCCACTCGCCAGCCGGCGAAGGGCGCGTGCTTATAGCCGGGAGGAAATCACTTCTGCATTGGATTTGCTCTGTGTGCCTCAACTAGGGATTCTGCGTCGAGTAAATGAAGGGCGATACACACTTCAGATGCCGAAGGAGACGCTTGCTCGCCGACTGCGAGCACTTGTCACCCTGTTCGAAGATGCATCCGCCGACAGTGATGCCACGACATCGAAATCTGCTCGGCCCTCGGTAATGTGAGCCGGAGTACTTTTCTCGAAGAGAGAGCTTGAGAAAGCCTCATACATGGTCGCCGAAATACGCCGTTCCCGGCCGCACGTATCGCCGCGCCACTTCGTCATTCACTTCTAACCCGATGCCCGGTTTGTCGGTAAGGACGACGTGGCCGTTTTGGATCACGGGCTGGTCTTGGATGGTGAGGTCGTCCCAGCCGGGGTAGTCGATCCAGTGCCACTCCATCACCAGGAAGTTGGGGATCGTGGCGCAGACGTGGGCGGAGGCCATCGTGCCGAGGGGGCCGCAGACGTTGTGGGGGGCGAGGGGGATGTAGTAGACCTCGGCCATGTTGGCGATCTTGCGGCACTCCGAGAGACCGCCGCACTTTGGGATGTCGGGCATGATGTAGTCGACCGCCTGCTGCTCCAGCAGGTCGCGGAACCCCCAGCGCAGATAGAGGTTCTCGCCGGCGCAGAGGGGGACGCGGGCGACGCGCTTGACCTCTCGCATCGCCGCCACGTTTTCCGGCGGCACCGGCTCCTCCAGCCAGAGCAGTCTAAATGGCTCCATCGCCCGCGCCACGGCGATGCCGCTGGCGATGTCGTAGCGGCCGTGCATGTCGATCGCCAGGTCGATCTCCGGCCCGACCGCGTCGCGCACCGCCGCCACCCGCTCGACCATCCAGTCGACTTCGGCGGCCGAGGCGTGCCAGCTCCAGCGGTCGTTGCGGTAGCCGGCCTGCGTCTCGTCGACATCGAACTTGAGCGCGTCGAACCCGAGGGCGACGACCTCCTTCGCCCGTGTCGCATACGCCTCGGGCGAGAAATCCTTGCCGGCATGGCTGTCGCAATAGAGGCGGACGGTGTCCCGGAACTTGCCGCCGAGCAGTTGGTAGACGGGGACGCCGAGGGCCTTGCCGGCCAGGTCCCAGAGCGCGATCTCGATGCCGGTCATCGCCGTCACTGTGGCGCCGGCCATCGCGCCGTCGAAGAGGCGGCCGCGACGCATCTTCTCGAAGAGCATGTCCACGTTGAGCGGGCTCTCGCCGATGATGAAGCGAGACAACGCGTGGACCATCGCCGGGCAGCCCTCGCCGCCGTGGATGCACTCGCCGTTGCCGAT
The DNA here is from genome assembly GCA_013694885.1 of Chloroflexia bacterium. GTDB lineage: Bacteria > Chloroflexota > Chloroflexia > Thermomicrobiales > UBA6265 > JACDBO01. The sequence goes on from JACDBO010000472.1 coordinate 3,902, forward strand.
CAGCCCCTCGTCGGTATAGATGCGGACGTAAGTCGAGTAGCCGTGGCCCTTGATCTCGGCGGTGCGGATGTCGGTGATCTTCATGGTCGGGCCTCCTTGGGTATAGGGGATAGTGAGCCGGTTTGGCGTTGGTGGCATCGGTGGGGCGGTTCGTGACGCGGGCGATCATACGGGGTCGCCCCTACCTGACGTGTGCGGTTAGTTCTTGCGCGGCACTTCTTGTGGCGGATGTCGTTCTCAGCCCCGAAGGGGCTTCCGAGGTTGAGCGCGGTCCCTTTAGGGCCGCGCATGGCCGGAACGGCCATCTGTCTCGTGCTCATACTCCGCCACCTTCTCCGGCGTCGGTGGGTAGTAGTCGTGGATGGAGCCGCCGGCGGTGATCTTGGCGCGGATCCATTCTTCCAGGCGCTCCTTGAGTGGGCCGTGCTCTGCCACGTACTCGGCCAGGTCGAGGGGCATCGCCAGGGCGCCCTCGTCGTCGGCGAGGATGATGTCGCCGGGCAGCACCTGGGCGCCGGCCATGTTGATCGGCTGGTCGTAGTCGACGGCGACGAGGTCGCGGCCACTGTGCGAGGGGTGAGTCGTGGCGGCGAGGACCGGCAGACCGATCTCCTTGATGTAGGGAGCGTCGCGCACGGCGCCGTTGATGATCGCCGCCACGGCGCCACGGGCCCCGAGGCGGGCGGTGAGGATGTCGCCGATGATGCCGGCGGTGGTCACGCCGAGGGCATCGACGCAGAAGATGTCGCCCGGCTCGATGGCCTCGATCAGGACGATCTCGGCGGAGGTGCGCCGCCGCTCCGGGTCGTGCCCGCCCTCCGGTCCCCGCCGCATCAGGTACTGGCAAGTGCGGGCCCGTCCGACGAGGCGGACACCGCGCCCCAGCGGCTGCAACGGCCGTAACCCGAGCAGGTGGGCATTCCGCCAGCCGAGGTGGATCAGCAGCTGGCAGGCCGAGGCCGTGCTGACGCCGGCCAAGTCCTCGCGAATCGCCGCCAGCCGCGCATCCGCATCGGGTCCCCAGTTGAGTCCTGACATGCTTCGTGATCCCTTCCCCGTAGTCAGCATTAGCCTGACCTGTAGGTTCGCCCGAAAGAATTGCCAGCCACGTGCCGCCAACCGTCAGGCTGTCATTTCGAGCCGCAGCGAGAAATCTCTCGTTACGCGAATGCCATAGCCCGTGAAGGAGGGCCCTCCATGTACTTCGAATGACCAATCGTGGATTAACCGGACTCACCCGAAAGGTTCATAATGCCGCCCTGGGCAGCCATTAGGCTGTCATTCCAAGCGCGAGAGTCTGTCCTGAACGTCAGGAAAGAACCATCCCCTTCGAGACACCTGGCGACATCTGAACGAGAGATTTCTCGCTGCGGCTCGAAATGACAGTTCTTGAATGCTCCGGGTTCGTGCGATTACGTCACGATCGCGCACGCACTGTAGACCCGTATCTTCCGTACCACCTCGGAAAGTAGCAATAGGGCGGGCGCTCAGACCGTGAAGAGGTCGGCGATGCCGGCGAGCACGATGTCCAGCTCAGCGTGGTCGGCGGCGTCGAGGGGCGAGGTGGTGCGGCCGCGCATGGTGGCGTGGGGGATGACGCCGCGTCGTTTGAGGACCTCCTTGTAG
>JACDBO010000012.1 GCA_013694885.1 Chloroflexia bacterium
GACAACCGTCGCTGACAACCGTCGCTGAAATGAGCCGATAGACCGATGTTCCCGCCGCTTTCGGAGGGGCGCGCGTGGCCAGAATGTCACCGGCGGCGCACCGATTGCGTTTGACATCGTTGAGAGCTTGCGGGTATGGTGGCGCGCAAGTCTTCGAAGTATCGGGCCATGCCGAACGGATGATGCTGGGCGTCGTGGGGCGACCTGTTTCCGGGCGGCAATCTAGGTCGGGATGAGCGCCGGGCACCACCGGTGGACACCGATGAGCGAGAATCCGGCCAGCGCAATCGCGTGAGCCTGTTTGGATTGGGGTGTGGCGGCGTGTCACACGTACCCGAGCGGACGAGTTTCGCCGGGTGGTCAGGGAGGCAGAGTCATTATGGTAGACCCGCGTTTGGATCGATTGGTCGAGCAGCTTCGCGGTGGCGGGATCGATCGCCGCACATTCCTCGTTCGGGCTTCGGCGCTCGGCATGTCCGCCTTCGCGGCCGGCGCCGCGCTGCGATCCGCCGGGGTGGCGGCGCAGGATGCTTCACCGTCGCCGATGGCTTCGCCGTCGCCGGGGGCGTCGCCCGCAGTCGGTGGCGAGCTGACACCGGAGACATTGGGCCAAGCTGGGATCCAGCACAACGCAGACACTAGCGGCGGCACGGTCAAGCTCATCTCGTCGTGGCCGATGACCGGCGCTTCGGAGCAGATCGGGAACGATTCCGTCGCCGCGGTCGAGCTCGCGCTGGAAGTCTACGGCGGCGCGGCCGGCGGCTTCGCGGTCGACTACGAGTTCCTCGACGACGGGATCGCCGCCAACAACGGCGCCTGGGATGCCACCCGCGAGGCTGAGAACGCGACGCGCGCCGTCAACGACGCGGACTGCATGGTCTATCTTGCGACGTACAACTCCGGTGCCGCCGAGGCGGCGATCCCGATCACGAACGAAGCCGGCCTGGCGATGATCTCGCCGGCCAACACCGCGCTCCGGTTGACGAAGGAGCATCCGACCAACCCCGAGGGTTACCCGGATGTCCTCTACCCGAGCGGCACGCGCAACTACATGCGCCCCGTGCCTGCGGACGACATCCAGGGCTCAGCGTCAGCCAACTGGGCCTACAACACGAAGGAGGCGCAGAGCGTCTTCATCCTCCACGACAACCAGACTTACGGGCTGGGTGTGGCGCAGATCTTCAACGACACGTACCTGGAGCTGGGCGGTGAGGTCCTCGGGTTCGAGCCGTTCGACCCGCAGGCACCCGACTATCAGGCGCTGATGACCCGCATCGCGGCCCTTGGCCCCGCCATGATCTACCTCGGCGCTATCGTCAACCTCAACGCCAGCAAGTTGCTGCAGGACATGCGCGCCGTGATGCCGGCCGGCGAGGTCACCTTCATGGGGCCGGACGGCCTGATCAACCAGTCCTTCGTCGACGCCGCCGGCGATGCGGCGGAGGGTGCCTACATCACGTTTGCCGGTCTGCCGGCCGACGCGCTGGATGGGACTGGCGCTGTCTGGTTCGAGACCATGCAGGAGCGGCTCGGCCATGTGCCGGACGCCTACGCGGCGTACAGCTTCGAGATCGCCGTCGTCTCCATCCAGGCGATTGACCAGGTCGGCGCCAAGGACCGGGCCCAGATCCTCGACGCCATGTTCAACACGTCCGAGTTCCGTGGCCTGATCGGGACGTGGAGCTTTACCGAGACGGGTGACACCGACGCGACGACGATGAGCCTCAACATCGTCAAGGATGGGGCGATTACCTTCCAGGAGGACATCGCACCCTCGCAATAACGCGGCAGAATGCAGGCGGGCCGAGCACCCCTCGGCCCGCTTTGCTGTGGATACGAAGGACTCGGGACTCAGGACTCAGGACTGAGTCCGCGTTCGCACGGCGCGTGCTTCAGCCATCGCCGGATAGGCGGCCCCGCTAAGTCCTACGTCCTGAGTCCTAAGTCCTCGACAATAGGACCACCAGATGGAATTCGACTGGCAGTACTTTACGCAGTTCGTGATTATCGGGGTGTCGACCGGCGCGCTGGTGGCGTTGATCGCGCTCGGCTACACGCTAGTCTACGGCATCATCGAGCTCATCAACTTCGCCCACGGCGAGGTCTTCATGATGGGTGCATTCTTCGCGACGACGGTCGTCACGATCACCGGCGTCACGAACGAATCATCGGGTCAGACGATTCTCCTCACGATCTTCGGCACGCTGATCCTGGCGATGGTCTTCAGCGGCGTGCTCAACGCCGGGATCGACCAAATCGCCTATCGCCGCCTGCGAAACGCGCCGCGCTTGGCGCCGCTGATCGCGGCGATCGGCGTCAGTTTCATTCTCCAGAACATCGGCATCTATTGGCATGGCTCGAATCCCTTTACCCCACCGAACATCATCCCTACTGAATACCGCAGCTACAACATCCTCCGCGAGTGGTTCGACCTTGAGACGACGATCCGGTTCCGCCTGCTCGACCTCTTCGTGATCGGTACCACCATCCCGCTGCTCATCCTGCTCTCCTGGTTCGTCTACCGGACCCGGATGGGGACGGCCATGCGCGCCACCGCGCAGGACCGCGAGGCGGCGGCGCTGATGGGCAT
>JACDBO010000031.1 GCA_013694885.1 Chloroflexia bacterium
ACGAGAGATTTCTCGCTGCGGCTCGAAATGACAGGTTTTGGGGTTGTCCGAAACGGTTCATGCATATCTGGGCTCATGGGCCGCGTCGCAACAAGGCAGACGTTGTGACACGAGCGCACACCGTGAGGGAAGCTTCTGCACCGCCCCGCCTACCGAACATGTCGACTTCGTCACGGACCACCGCGATCCATGCGCCCCCAAATGAACCTTTTCGCTCGCGCGCGCAACAAAGCAAGTGACCATGGCTGAGCAGGCGAGGTCGGACGGCCTCATTCACCGGGACGAGCGCGACGATGGGACCTTGCTGGCGGCGGTGGCCGCCGGTGATGAGGGAGCGCTGCGGGCGCTCTATGAGACGCACGCGGGCTGGCTGGCGATCCGGTTGCGACGGGCGCTGCCGGCGTCGGCCGTCGAGGATGTGCTTCAGGAGACCTTCGTCGCCGCTTGGCGCGGAGCTGGCCGGTTCCAGGGGAACGGTGAGGTCGGAGGATGGCTCTGGGGGATCGCGCGGCGGCAGGCCGCCCTCTGGGCACGCCGCGAGGGCCGGGTCGAGCTGGTGCTGGACGAGGCGCACCACCACACCAGCGACGACCCGGCCGGCACGGCGGCCAGCCGCACCGACCTGGATCGCGCCTTTACAGCGTTGGGACCGGCCGGTTCGCCGGCACGGCGCCTGGCGCGGATGGTCCTGGTCGAGGACCGGTCGCTGGCCGCCGTCGCCCGCGAGCTCGATGTCCCGGTGGGCACGGTCAAGAGCCGGCTTCACCACCTGCGCCGTCAACTGCGAGGGACGTTGCGGAAAGAGGGCGACTGATGGGCGAAGCAAGTTTTTCCGGTCGTCCTCCGGTTTGATGGATGCGGCGGTCGCATCAGCAGGGGAAGTGTTCAAATGGATGAAACCCCACGGGCATCGGGCGCACGCCGCGCGCGCCTACCGAAAGCGAATGCCGTTTCTCCCCCTGATGTCGATCTGGGGCGGGTCTGGTTGGGGATCACCGGCGAGATCTGGGCGCGTGAGCCGGGTTTCGGTGAGCGGTTGGCGGCACGCCTGCTTGGTTCGCCGGGGTTGGCGCGGGCGCTGGTGACCACGCCCTCGCTGGTGCTTTCCTGGGTGATCGCCAGCGCGATTGTGGTCGCCCTCGGGGTGGTGGTGGCGGTGAGCGAGGGTGGCCCGTGGGTCGCCATCCTGGCCCCGGCGTTGGCCGCGATCGGGGTCGCCTACGCCTACGGGCCGGGGATCGACGACGCTTACGAGCTGACGCGGACGATGGCTGTCTCCGACCGGATGATCCTGCTGGTCCGCGTGCTGGCGGTGTTCTCACTCAACGCGCTGCTCGGCATTATCGTCGCCGCCATCGTCCCGGAGGCGCTCGGGGTGACCTGGCTCTGGCTGGCGCCGATGGCGGCGATGGCCGCGCTGGCGCTGGCGGTGGCGACCTTCGCCCGCTCGGCGGTCACTGGCAGCGTCGCGGCGTTGGTCGTGTGGGGGTGCATCGTCGTGTCGTCGGAGATGGAGACAGGCAGGGTAGACGAAGTGCTGGCAACGGCGATGGTCCCGCTCTACCTGATCGTGGCCGCCGGCTGCACTGGCGCGATCGTGGCAATGACGGGCACCGGCAAGGGAGGAGCGTTGTTATGGCGATGACGATGGAGCGACCGACCACGATCGCGCGGGTGTCCGGCCCGGTTGCCGGTGTCGAGTTGCAGCGGTTGCACCAGCGGCTCGGCCGGCAGGAGATCCTGCACGGGCTGGACCTCGAGATCGATGCCGGAGTGTTCGGATTGCTCGGGCCCAACGGAGCTGGCAAGACGACGCTGCTGCGGGTGCTGGCGACGGTGCTGCGCCCGACATCCGGTACGATCCGGCTTCTCGGCCGCGACCCAGCCGATGGCGCGGCGCTGCGGCAGATCCGGCGGCGGCTCGGCTACCTGCCGCAGCAATTGGGCTACTACCCCAACTACACGGTCTTCGAGTTCGTCGAGTACTTCGCGCTGCTCAAGGAAGTCCCCCCGCGCGAGGTGCGCCCGGCCGTTGCCCGCGCACTGGCTGGGGTGGGACTGGAGGACCGGGCGCGGGCGAAGCTGAAGACCCTCTCGGGCGGGATGCTGCGACGCGTCGGCATCGCCCAGGCGATCGTCAACGAACCGGCGCTGCTGCTGCTCGACGAGCCGACGGTCGGGCTCGACCTGGAGCAGCGCGTCGCCTTCCGGTCGCTGCTGCGGGAGATGGGCGAGCGGAGTACCGTCTTCGTCAGCACCCATCTGGTCGAGGATATCGCGGCGGCCTGCACCGAGGTCGGGTTGATGGAGAGCGGACGGATCGTCTTCCGCGGCAGCCCGGTCGATCTGACCGCGCTGGGCGCGGCCGGCACGAGCGCCGGCGACTCCGCGCTGGAGCGTGGCTACGGGGCGGCTATCGTCGGGGCACGGGCCCAAGGCGCGGCACCGACCGGCGCGAATGGGAAGCGGTGGAGACGATGAGCACGCCGGCACTCTCAGGTCCGAATCGTTTTTTCGGCGGGACGCCGGATCGATCCGCGGGCAGGTCCGTCCTCTCCGCCCCACGCGCGGCGGCAGCGCTCTGGTGGCTGGCGGCGAAGCGGAACGGTGGTCTGTTTCTCCTGCCGGTGATCGCCGCCGCCATGTGGTGGCTGGTGCGCGATTCGCACCAGTACCAGGCGGTGGTGCTGTGGATGCCCACGGTGCAGGGTGTCGGCAACAGCCTGGTCGTGGCCGGGCCATTGGTCGCCGCGCTGGCGAGCTGGATCGCGGGTCGGAGCCGGCGACGCGGGATGACCGATCTGCTCGCCACCGCGCCGCTGCCCGGCGGATGGGCGGTGGTCGCCGAGTGGCTGGGTATCGTCGCCTGGGTGCTCCTCGCCTATCTCGGCAGCGCGGGTGTCGCGCTGCTCTGGACGGCGACGGAGGTGACCTGGGGAGGCCCGGTGCTTTGGCCGATCATCGTCGCGGCAGTCGCCCTAGCGGTCTGTGCCGCGGGTGGACTATTCCTCGGCAACGTCTGGCCGAACCGCTTCCTGCCGCCGCTCCTGGCGATCGCGGTCGCCGCCTTGATCGTCGCGCCGATCGGCGTGAGGCAACTCGATCGCGTCAAGATGCTCTCGCCGATGGGGCCGATCGACAGCGCGGTGCGTGAACCGCTCGTCCAGGTCGATGACCGCGTGGTTCTGCCGCATCTGCTCTGGCTGACCGCATTGGGGTTGACGCTCTTGCTCGCGCTAGTGGCCTGGCGGAGTGGGCGATGGTTGCCTCGCGTCTTGCTGATGGCGAGCGTGCTGGCCGCGGTGTTCGCTGCCAACCCGCTGGTCGGTTACGAGACGGGGAGCGACGACGTGCGCGCGTTCGAGCCGATCCCGTACGAACCGCAATGCGCCACCGACGTGGTGACCGTTTGCGTCCACCCGGCGTACGAAAGGCGGCACGGCGAGGTCGTGACGGCGATCAACGCCATCGCGCAACCGCTCGCGGACATCGACAGAGTCACGATGCGGTTCGAGCAGAGTGTGGGCTGGGATTCGCCTCCGTCCGACGTGGTGTCATTCTATCTGTACGGTGATGAAATGCTGGACGGCTCGCTTGCCCATCAGGTGCCGATGCAGATCGTCGCCGACTGGCCCGCGATGGCTGCGCACCAGGGCCCGGCCGCCGGCGGGCTGACGGCGGCACAGGCGATCGTGGCGGCCTGGCTGACGCGGGAGTACGAGCTGCGTACAGGCATCGAGACGCCTCTGTCGTTCACGGATATGAGCATGAACGAGTCGGCTTCGATCGTTCCCCTCTCGATGGTCGTGGAGGGGTTGCCATTCCTGAGTTGTCACCAGGAAGCGGCCCAAACGCAGGGATGCGAGTTTGACGCTGTGGCCGGGCGTGAGGTCCAGGCGCGGGTCGACGCGGCCACGGAGCGGTTCCTCGCTATGGACTCCGCCACACGGCGGGCGTGGCTGAACGCGAACTGGACCGACCTGCGCGCCGGCCAGGTGGCCCTGGAG
>JACDBO010000042.1 GCA_013694885.1 Chloroflexia bacterium
CGACGAACCTGTTCGCGTCGACCATCTTGCTGGCCGGGGTGGGGCTCGTCTACGCGGCGACGGGGACGGTCAACATGGCGGCGCTCGCCGAGTCCGGTCCCGCATCGCCTGCACTAACCGTGGGCGGTGCCTTCTTGCTGATCGCGTTCGCAGTGAAGTCGTCGCTCGCTCCCCTCCATGGGTGGCTGCCTCGTTCCTACCCGTGGACCTCTCCCGCGGTCGCGGCGCTGTTCTCCGGGCTTCTCACCAAGGTCGGCATTTACGCGTTGTTTCGCGTCTACTCGCTCGTCTTCGCCGGCGATCAGCAATGGCGGGGGCTCATTCTCGTCCTGGCGGGGGTCACGATGGTCGTCGGTGTGCTCGGCGCCATCGGTCGCGACGCCATGCGCGACATCCTGTCGTTTCACATCGTTAGCCAGGTCGGTTACATGATCATGGGCCTCGGCCTGTTCTCGCTTGTCGGGCTGGCCGGTGGAATCTTCTACGTGCTGCACCACATCGTCGTCAAGACCTCGCTATTTCTGTGCGCCGGCGCGGTCGAGACCACCGAGGGCACCGGCCTGCTCAAGCGGCTTGGCTCCATGATGTCCAAACAGCCGTTGACCGGGCTCGCCTTCGTCATCGCCGCCTTCTCCCTGGCCGGATTGCCTCCGTCGTCGGGATTCTTTGCCAAGCTGGTGCTGTTGCGAGGATCGGCGGCCCAGGGTCACTACGTGATCGCGGGAGTGTCACTGGTGGTGAGCTTTCTTACGCTCGCATCGATGATCAAGATCTACGACGGCGTCTTTGCGCAGAAGCCGCGCGCGGAGCGCGACGCCCACCTCGTTCCCGAGTTCGCCGGCGGCTCGGAGTTGCGGTGGGGCGGGATTCGTCTTGCCGCTCCCGCCCTGGCGCTGTCGCTGCTGTCCTTGGCGATCGGCCTCTATCCCGCTCCCGTCATGGAGCTGTCCGAAGAGGCCGCCCGGCAGTTGCTCGACGTCTCGGCCTATGTGGAAGGAGTTCTGGGTTCGTGAGATTCATCGAAAAGATCGTGAGAGCCGTTGGGTTCGCCTTCTTCTTCCTGTGGGAGCTCGTCCTCGCCAATGCGTACGTCGCCTACGAGGTGGCGACGCCCCGGCTCGATATAACACCGGGCATCATCCGCGTGCCGATCCGCTCCGACAGCGACCTCGAGGTGACGATGCTCGCCAACCTCATCACGTTGACGCCCGGCACCTTGACGATCGAAGTCGCCCGGGATCACTCCGCGCTGTTCGTGCACGGTTTCAACGTCTCCTCACCGGAGAATCTCCGGGCGAGCGTCGGGAAGCTCGAGGATAAGTTGTTGAGAGTACTCAGATGATCTTTCTCAACATAGGCTTGGTTCTCATCGTGGCTGCGTTCGCCATCTCCCTCCTCAGGGTCGTGCTGGGGCCGTCCTTGGCCGACCGCGCGGTTGCCGTCGACGTCTGCTTCTTTTCGGTGGTGGCGGTCTTTGCTCTGCTCGCCGCCCGCAACGAGCTGGCGGCATTCGCCGATGCAGTCCTCATCGCCTCGCTGGTGGGATTTCTGGCGACGGTGTCACTCGCCCGGCTAGTGTCTCGAGGTCGGAGATGACTCCGATCGCGCAGGTGCTCGTGTGCGTCGGCGCGCTACTCATCGCGCTGGCCGCGGTGGGAGTGCTCCGGCTGCCCGACGTCTATCTGCGCATGCACGCGGCGACCAAGGCCGCAAGCCTGGGCATCGCCTTCATCCTCAGCGGGGCCGCCATCCTGCTCGACGACGGAGTGGCCTCGGTGAAGCTGTTTCTGGCGATCATCTTTCAGTTCGCGACCGCTCCCGTCGCCGCCCACGTCATCGGGCGCGCCGCGTACAAGGGCGGCGTGAAGTTGTGGGAGAAGAACCGCTACGACGAGCTCGAGGGTGCGGCGACCGAGCCCGACGACCCCGTCACTCTCTAGCGGGAGCGCAGTCGGGCGGTACATGCGCGCGTCAGGGGTTCCACGCCCGGGCCGCGGGCGCGCCGCCGTCGAGGAACAGGTACGTGAGCGTCACCGGCGTTCCGTCGGCGATGAGCCCGTTGGCCTTCAGCGCCCTTGCGTAGAGGCCGAGCTGGTCGGACTCCTCC
>JACDBO010000044.1 GCA_013694885.1 Chloroflexia bacterium
AGTACGTGCAGTGGATCGTCGGTAAGCGGGCGACGGCGCGGCGGATATGGTCGAGCCGGTCGAGCCAGAGCCAGGTGCGCGCTGGATCCCCGGAGCGGCCGATGTCGGCCAGAACTGGTCCGATGGCGGCGCGGTCTTTGAGGTGGAGTGCCGGTTGGATTGTCGTAGGGAGGCCGGGAAGCAGGTCGCGGAGCAGCGGCAGCCGTTCGTCCGGGTTACCTCGCAGGCGAAGTCGGCGGAGATAGCGGGCCGGGTACGAGCCGACCCACCCGCGACCAGTCGTCGCTCGGCCGAGAAAGGCGTCGTGGAGGACGACGGCGCGCCGGTCGAGGCTCAGCCGGATGTCCAGCTCCGCCAGATCGGCGCCCGCCCCGGCGGCGAGACGGATCGCCGAGAGCGCGTTCTCGACCGGGTAGTCAGGGGTTTTGCCGCGGTGGGCGACGACGAACGGGCGGTCCATGACCGCCCGTTCGCGCACATCCGGTGCCGCCCGCCGAGGACTCAGGACTCTGGACTCAGGACAGAGTCCTGAGGACCGAGACGGTTAGGTGGCTGGAGTCCGAGCTTTTGACGTGGCTGCACTCAGGTCCGAGTCTTTTAGAGGCGTCGGCACTGGTCCTGTTTGTTGCCCTGCACGATGTTGCCGCTGCCGGTCGGGGCCGGGCTGTTGCCTTTGCATTGCAAGTTGCCGTTGACCCGGTTGCTGGTGATCGAGATGCCCTCGCGATGGCTGAACACTTGGATGTCGCCGGTCACCCGGTTGGAACTCAGCCGCGACGAGCCGGTGTTGGAGACGACTTGGAGGCTGCCGCCGATGGTCGTGCCGCTGACGACGAAGCGGCCGCCAGCATCGATCTGGATGCTGCCGTTGACGCGCGAGCTCGAACCGATGAAGACGCCGCGCGCTCCTTCGGCCTGGATGCTGCCGACGACGCGGACGCCGTTCGCCTTCAGTTGCGCGCCTCGCTCGACGACGATGTTGCCTTTGACGTAGGTGCCGTTCAGCGTACACGAGCGATTCTGCGGCACGCGGAGGTTGTCGAATGTCACCGCGCCGTAGGTCGTCGTGCAAGACCGCTCATCGGCCAGCGCGCTTGGCGCGCTCACCACGAGCGTCGAGAGCCCGAAGAGGGTCAGCGTGACGGCAATAATCAGTTTCTTCATCTGGAAGTCTCCTTGTTAAATGACCATGTCCCAGTTGAACGCCGCGAGAGCCGCTGGTTCCGTGGTGGGCAAGTCGCCCGCCTCCCTCCGATTTGTCTGCCGCACGTCGGCGGTCCCCGACCGCATTCCGGCCGGTTACACCTGAGTAGAGGCGGTGGCGCGGCGTTTCGTACAAATCGCTTCGTAACAAACAACTCATATGACCGGCGTGTCGTCGTATGGACAGGACATCTGCCCCAGGATTGAAGGAGTGGAGCCAATTGCTCGTCGCATTCGGGGGCTGATTGACCTGGTGTTCCTGAGTCGTCATGATAGTAAAACTGATCATTGGGCAACGTCGCAATCAGGAACCGTGATGGCCTCACATGGCGATGCTTGGGACAGGCGAGCTACCCCATCCGCCGACGCCGTTGATCGGTCGGGAGCGTGAGATCAGCGCGGTCGTGGCACTACTGCGTGATGCCGCCACGTCGCTCGTGACGCTGACCGGTCCGGGCGGAGTCGGGAAGACGAGACTGGCGATCGCGGTGGCCGTGGCGCTCGTCGATGAGGCCGTCGAGTTTGCCGATGGTGCCCGCTTCGTCCGCCTCGCTCCCGTGCGCGATCCGACTCTGGTGCTGCCGACCGTGGCGCACGCATTCGGACTGCGTGAAAGCGGTGACGAGCCGCTCGATAGGCGGCTGCGAACATTCCTCCGCGACCAGGCGATCCTGCTGGTGCTCGACAACTTCGAGCAGGTAGTGGAGGCGGCACCGTTCGTTGCCGAGCTGCTGGAGGCATGCCCACGACTCAAAGTGCTCCTCACCAGCCGGGTCCGCATCAGGCTCTCCGGCGAGCGCGAGTACGTCGTCCCCTCGCTCTCGCTACCGGCCGCCACCGATCCTCGACAACCCATCTCTTTCGAGTCCGAGGCGGTGCGCCTCTTTGTCGAGCGGGCCCGGGCGGTCAAGGCCGACTTCACGTTGACGGCGGAGAACGCCGCATCGGTGGCGGCGATCTGCCACCGTCTGGACGGGCTCCCCCTGGCGATTGAGCTCGCGGCAGCTCGCGTCAAGATGCTGCCGCCCGCGGCGCTGCTCTCTCGT